>DAONOU010000237.1:0-4102 GCA_035409265.1 Arachnia sp.
GAGGGCCTGCTCGAGGCCGAGATCGTCGCCTGGCGGGTCGCCGAGGGCGACGTCATCGAGGTCAACGACGTGCTGGTCGAGATCGAGACCGCGAAGTCGCTGGTCGAGCTCCCGTCGCCGTTCGCCGGCACCGTCGGGGCCCTGCTGGTCGCCGAGGGGACGATGGTCGAGGTGGGTACCGCGATCGTCGAGATCGACGACGGCGAGGAGCCCGTCGAGGCTCCTGCCGCGGCCGAGGAGTCCGGGCCGAACCTCGTCGGCTACGGGGCCAGCGACGCGCCGTCGACGCGTCGCCGCCGCCGGGGCCGCGTCGTCGAGGACCACGGGGCGTCCGAGGCGTTGTCGGCGGCGTACGAGCCGCACGAGCCCGGCCGCCGCGCCGACGAGGTGCACCCCGCCACCACGGTGCACGCCCAGGCAACGGGAGACCCGCTGCCCACACCCGGCAAGGCGCCGTCGGAGTCGCAGCTCGTGCTGGCCTCGGATGTCGGCTCGGTCAAGGCGAAGCCGCCGGTGCGCAAGTACGCCGCCGACCTCGGGGTCGACCTGAGCGGCGTCGTCGGCACCGGTCCCGACGGCACCATCACCCGCCGCGACGTCGAGGCCGCCGCCGCGTTCCGGTACCTCGACGAGCAGCCCAAGCAGGGCCGCATCATCAACGACCAGGCCTCGTTCCAGGCTTTCGGCGGGGCGACCGAGGCACCCAGCTACGCGGGCACCTCCTTCTCCGGCTCCAGCTTCGGCGGCGGGTTCGGCCCGACGGAGGGGTTGGGCGGCTTCGGCGCGGGCGGCTTCCCGGGCGGGGGCTTCGACCCCTCCCAGGGCCGCAACGAGCGCCGCGTCCCCATCAAGGGCGTGCGGAAGGTGACCGCGGAGAACATGGTGCGCTCGGTGCGCACGCACGTGCACGTCACCGAGTGGATCACCGTCGACGTCAGCGGGACGATGGAGTTCGTCGAGACCCTGAAGTCGCGCCGGGAGTTCACCGGGCTGCGCATCTCGCCGCTGCTGATCTACGCCAAGGCCGTGTGCCTCGCGCTGGGCCGCAACCCCGACCTGAACACGTCGTGGGACGAGGAGCGCCAGGAGATCGTCTACTACGGCGACGTGAACCTGGGCATCGCCGCGGCCACCCCGCGCGGGCTGATGGTGCCGAACATCAAGGGCGCCCAGCGGCTGAGTCTGCTGCAGCTCTGCCAGGCCGTCAACCAACTGGTGCAGGTGTCCCGCGAGGGCAAGCTCCAGCCGGGCGACTACTCCAACGGCACGTTCACCATCACCAACGTCGGCGTCTTCGGCATCGACGCGGGCACCCCGATCATCAACGGCGACGAGTCGGCGATCTTCTGCATGGGATCGATCGAGCGTCGGCCGTGGGTCGTCGGGACGGGAGCCGAGGAGCGGATCGAGCCGCGCTGGGTGACGACGCTCGCCGTCGCGTTCGACCACCGGATCATCGACGGCGAGCAGGGCTCCCGCTTCCTGCACGACGTCGCGTCGATCCTCCGCGAGCCCGCCGTCGCGCTGCTGTTCTGAGCCCCGCTGCAAGAATTCGCCAACATCGGGCCCCTACTGGCACGCGCGTGCCAGTAGGGGCCCGATCCTGGTAGATCCTGTCAGGACTCCGAGGAGCCGTTCTTCTGACGAGCGAGCAGGGTCGTGACCGCGACGCCGATCTCGATCAGCACGCGCAGGGCGAGCACCTTGAAGAGCAGCGCGCCGGCGCCGCCGACGATCGCCTGGAGCACGGAGATGGGCGAGACCAGGATGTAGTCGCTGCCGGAGGCGAGGATGGTGATGACGCCGAACAGCCACTCGAGGCCGAGGCCGATGGTGCCGAGCAGGAAGATCAGCCCGGCGGCTCCCGGCAGCGACAAGGCCTTGAACCCGAAGTCGAAGGGGCTCGGCTTCGGCGGCGCCGGCGCCTGGGCCCAGAGCTGACGGCCGTCCTGCGAGGCGCGCTCCCAGGGCTGCCCCGCTGGGTCCGCAGGCCGTTGCCACTCCTGACCGGGCGTCCACTGCTGATTCGACATGGTGCCCTAGTCTGCCAGACTGTTCGCATGCCCACGCCGACGCGCTTCCAGGTCGACCTCGACGCGCTCCATGCGAACCTCGCCACCGCCCGCGAGCTGGCAGGCGGCCGCCAGGTGCTCGCCGCGGTGAAGGCGAACGCGTACGGGCACGGGTTGGTCCCCGTCGCGCGAAGCATCCAGGAGCGCGGCTCCGCCGAGTGGCTGGGCATCGCCGTCACCGACGAGGGGGCGCAGCTGCGCGCGGCGGGCGTCACGCTCCCGATCCTCAAGTTCACCCCGACGCTCCCGGACGACCTTCCCGAGGCCATCGACGCCGGCATCACCCTCTCGGTGGGCGACGAGAACGCCATCCTCGCCGCGCGCGCGACGGCCGCCGAGGCTGGTCGCGTCGTCGACGTGCACCTCACCGTCGACACCGGCATGCGCCGCGTGGGCGCCGATCCCGCCGACGTCGAGCGCCTCGCCCGGCTGCTGGCCGAGTCGCCCAGCCTGCGCGTGGGGGGCATCTTCACGCACTTCCCGGTCAGCGACGTCGCGGCGGGTGAGGAGTTCACCCGCGCGCAGCTGGCCCGGTTCGACGAGGCGGTCGCGGCGGCGGAGTCCGTGCTCGGCCCCATCGAGCTCGTCCACGCGGCCAACTCCGGCGCGGTCCTCGGCCACGACCTGGGGCGGACGAACATGGTGCGGCCGGGGATCATGATCTACGGCTCCTACCCCGATCCCGCGACGGTGCCCACGCGCCCGCTGCGCGACGTCGGGCGCTGGACCTCGCGCGTGACGTTCCTGAAGCGCATCCGCGCCGGCGAGACGGTCGGCTACGGCCGCACCTGGGCGGCCCCTGCCGACACGTGGATCGCGACGGTCGCCGTCGGCTACGGCGACGGCTACTCGCGGTTGAACTCGTCGCGGGCCGAAGCCCCCGCTCCGCCCGAGGTCTCATCGACGGCGGCTCCGCGTGACGGCACCCCTCGGCGGGGTGGCCGGATGCTGATCGACGGGCGCTCGTACCCCGTCGTCGGGCGGGTCTGCATGGACCAGACGATGCTCGACCTCGGCCCGGAACCGCCCTCGGTGAGCGTCGGCGACGAGGTGGTGCTGATGGGCACCAGCGGCACCGAACGCATCGGCGTCGAGGAGCTCGCGGCGCTGATGGGCACCATCACCTACGAGGTCACCTGCCTGATCACCGACCGTGTCCCCCGCGACTACGCTCCTTGAGCCGGGCCGCGAGCGACCGCGCGCCCTGTGTCGAAAGGTAGCAACGCACCTTGAGCCGGTCTGCGCGAGCAGTCCTGAGAGAGTTGTCGTGCGGCGCGCGCGGCGCCTGGGCGGCGTCCGCGTGCGTGCCGCGCACGGTGCGGGCTTTTTTCGAAGCGCCGCCCGACAACTCTCTCAGGACTGCCAGCCTCCCCCTGCGCTCGGTGAGATAACCGTGTTCGGCTGGACGGAGGCACAGGTGGGGGTAACCTCCCGGGGCTCCCACAGCGTGTAATGGGGCAAGGAGGTGCGGGATGAACGACGAAGGCGGGTTCGAGGCGTTCGTGCGACGGCGCGGGCGCGACCTGTGGCGGTCCGCGTGGCTGCTGACCGGCGATGGTGGGCGCGCCGAGGACCTCGTCCAGACCGCGCTGGCCAAGACCTACCCGCGCTACGACGGCAACGACCGCTCGTTCGAGGCCTATGTCCGCACGACGATCTACCGCACATTCGTCTCCTGGTGGCGCCGCCGCTGGACCGGCGAGGTGCCCAGCGAGCACGCCGCCGACATCGGTACAGCCGGGGAAGTCGACGGGGGCCTGCGGATCGACGTCCTCCGCGCGTTGGCCGAGCTGCCGCGCACCCAGCGCGCCGTACTGGTGCTGCGCTACTTCGAGGACCGGCCCATCGCCGAGGTCGCGGAGCTGCTGGGCCTTGCCCAGGGCACCGTCAAGGCCTACTCCCACCGCGCGCTGGAACAGCTGCGCGGGTCCGTTCACCTGAGCCCGGGCCTCGAGGCTCCGGATCGCAAGAGTCCGCTCCTGTCGACCCGCGCCTCGGCCTTGGCACCCGTTGCAGAGGAGCTGAAACCA
>DAONOU010000238.1:0-4101 GCA_035409265.1 Arachnia sp.
GCTCATCCACGAGGCCTCCCGCGCCAAGCTGCTGCGGCTCCTCCCGCAGGTCTACACGGGCGGGTTCATCAAGGATCCCGTCGTCGAGCTCCTGCGCGCGCGGCGCGTCGAGATCGACGGCGACGGCCTCTTCCTGATGGGCGATGGCGAGGAGCTGGGCGAGGTCCCGGCGGTCGCCGAGTGCGTCCCCGGAGTCCTCAGCGTCGTCGTCGGCGACTGATAGTTTTGAGGCCGTGACCACGGCCATACCAGACGAGGTGCGCGAGTTCGCCTCGCAGTACCCCTACCAGCTCGACGACTACCAGCTGGAGGCGTGCCGCGAGCTCGCCGAGGGCCACGGCGTCCTCGTCGCCGCCCCCACGGGCGCGGGCAAGACCGTCGTCGGCGAGTACGCCGTTCACCGCGCGGTCGCCGACTCCCGCAAGTGCTTCTACACCACGCCCATCAAGGCGCTGTCGAACCAGAAGTACCACGACCTCGTCGACCGCTACGGGCCGGACCGCGTCGGCCTGCTCACCGGCGACACCTCGGTCAACGGCGACGCGCAGATCCTCGTGATGACCACCGAGGTGCTGCGCAACATGATCTACGCCGGCTCCCCGACGCTCGGCAACCTCGGCTACGTCGTCATGGACGAGGTGCACTACCTCGCCGACCGATTCCGCGGCGCCGTGTGGGAGGAGGTCATCCTCGGGCTGGCCGAGTCCGTCCAGATCGTGGCGCTGTCGGCGACGGTGAGCAACGTCGAGGACTTCGGCGAGTGGCTGGGCACCGTCCGCGGCGGGTTCGCGGTCGTGGTCTCCGAGCGGAGGCCCGTTCCGCTGTTCCAGCACGTGCTGGTCGGGCGCAGGCTCATGGACCTGTTCGACGGCGTGGCCCCGACGGCGCGCGAGCTGCCCGCCGCCCGCGCGGCCAGGGTCAACCGCGAGCTGCTCAAGGTGAGCAAGGACGAGGCCGGCCGCGTCCGCGACGACTCCCGGCGCCCGCGCGGGCGCTCGGGCCGCGGCAAGCCCGGCAGGCAGACCGGGTACGGGGGAGCGGCGCACCCGCGGTTCGCCGGGCGGCCGACGAGCCGGGGCGAGGTCGCCGTCGTGCTCGACCGGGCGGAGCTGCTGCCCGCCATCTATTTCATCTTCTCCCGCGTCGGGTGCGACGCCGCCGTCCGCCAGGTCGCCGACGCCGGGATCACGCTCACCAACCGCGCGGAGGCCTCGCTGCTCGGCTCGATCGCCGACCGCCACGTCGCCAACCTCAGGCAGGCAGACCTCGCGGCACTCGACTACGAGCGCTTCCGCTCCGCGCTCACCGCGGGGGTCGCGGCCCACCACGCCGGCCAGCTTCCCGCGTTCAAGGCCATCGTCGAGGAGGGCTTCGCCACGGGCGCGCTGAAGCTGGTCTTCGCCACCGAGACGCTGGCGCTCGGCATCAACATGCCGGCGAAGACCGTCGTGCTGGAGAAGCTGGTCAAGTACAACGGCGAGAGCCACGCCGACATCACGGCGGGGGAGTACACGCAGCTGACCGGCCGCGCGGGACGGCGAGGCATCGACGTCGAGGGCCACGCCGTCGTGCTGTGGCAGCCGGGCATGGACCCGCGCGCCGTCGCGGGCCTCGCCTCGCGGCGCACCTACCCGCTGCGCTCTAGCTTCGCGCCCAGCTACAACATGGCCGTGAACCTGATGGCGGCCCTGGGCAAGGAGCGCGCCCGCGACCTGCTCAACCAGTCGTTCGCGCAGTTCCAGACCGACAAGTCCGTGGTGCAGGCCTCGCGCGTGGGGCGCTCGCTCCAGGCCGACCTGGAGGCCGCTCGAGACGAGGTCTGGTGCGACCGCGGCGACGCCATGGAGTACGCCCGCCTGCGCGACCGTGTCTCCCAGTTGGAGGCCGCGGCGGCGAAGGCCCGGCGCGAGTCCGCGCCGCGGGGCCGCAGGTCGCGACGCGGCGAGCCGACCGACGAGGACGTCGAGCTGGAGATCGCGGAGCTGCGGATGGATCTCCGGGCGCACCCGTGTCACCGCTGCCCCGATCGGGAGCAGCACGCCGTCCGGGCCGCCCGGGTGATCCGGCTCGAGCGTGAGGCCGCGCGGCTGGAGCGTGAGGTCAGGGGCCCCGCCAACTCCTTGGCCGTCCAGTTCGACCGCGTGCTCGCGGTGCTCGGCGACCTCGGCTACCTCGACGGCGACGACCTCACCGACGCCGGCCGGATGCTGCGCCGCATCTACAACGAGCTGGACCTCGTGGCCGCCGAGTGCGTCCGCCGCGACGTCTTCGCCGGGCTGGACGCCGCGCAGCTGGCCGCCGTGCTGTCGACGGTGCTGTACGAGTCGCGCCCGACGCGCGACGCCCTCCCGCCGCGGATGCCCGACGCCGCGTCCGAACGCGCCCAGTCGGAGCTGCGCGCCGTGTGGCGCGAGGTCGGCCAGGTGGAGCGCAAGCACGGCCGCGACCGGGGCCGCGAGCCCGACATCGGCTTCGCCGAGGCCGCCTGGCGCTGGGCGAGCGGCCAGGACCTGGCGAAGGTGCTGGCCAACACCGCTCTCACCCCGGGCGACTTCGTGCGCTGGGTTCGGCAGGTGATCGACCTCGCGGGTCAGCTCGCCACCGCCGTCGGCCCCGGGGACCTCCGCCGCACCTGCCGCGAGGTGCAGGACGCCATGCGCCGCGGCGTCGTCGCTGCCGATTTGACCGAGGACTGACCCGATAGGGTGACCTCATGTCCCTCGCTCTGCGTGTCATCCCTTGCCTCGACGTCCACGACGGGCGCGTCGTCAAGGGCGTCAACTTCCGGAACCTGCGCGACGCGGGCGACCCGGTCGAGTTGGCCGCGAGGTATTCCGCCGCCGGAGCGGACGAGCTGACGTTCCTCGACATCTCCGCGTCCTCCGACGGGCGCGCCACCACGCGCGACATGGTGGCGCGCTGCGCCGAGACGGTCTTCATCCCGCTCACCGTCGGAGGGGGAGTGCGATCCGTCGACGACGTCGACCTGCTGCTGCGCTCCGGCGCCGACAAGGTGGGCATCAACACGGGCGCGCTCGCCCGGCCCGAGGTGATCGACGAGATCGCGCGCGTCTTCGGCAACCAGGTGCTCGTGCTCTCGGTCGACGCGCGCCGGGAGCCCGGCATGCCGTCGGGCTACGGCGTCACGACGCACGGCGGGCGCCGGTCGGCGGGCGTGGACGCGGTCGCGTGGGCCAAGGAGGCCTGCGACCGCGGCGTCGGCGAGATCCTGCTCAACTCGATGGACGCCGACGGCACCACCGACGGCTTCGACATCGAGATGATCCGCGACGTGCGCGCGGTGGCCGAGGTGCCGTTGATCGCCTCCGGCGGCGCGGGCACCGTCGAGCACTTCGTGCGCGCCGCCGAGGCCGGCGCCGACGCGCTGCTGGCCGCGAGCGTCTTCCACTACGAGACGCTGACCATCGCCGAGGTCAAGGACGGCCTCCGCGCGGGCGGATTCACCGTCCGATAAGGAAGGAGCACCCATGGACTGCCTGTTCTGCGCCCTCATCGCCGGCGAGATCCCGTCGAAGAGGGTCTACGAGGACGACGCGGCGCTCGCGTTCCTCGACATCGCGCCCTGGCAGGAGGGGCACACGGTCGTGGTCCCGAAGCGCCACACCGTCGACGTGCTGGCCGACGACGACGCCCTCGCCGAGATCGCCCCCGCCGTCGCGCGGGTGGGGCGGCTGCTGAAGGAGCGGCTCGGCGCCGACGCCTGCACCGTCCTCTCGAACGCGGGCGCGGCCTCTGGACAGGAGGTGTTCCACACCCACGTGCACGTCCTGCCGCGCTGGGAGGACAACCCCGGAGTCGCGAACATGAGGACCCGCGTGACCGCCGACCTCGACGACGTCTGGCGCCGCATCGCCGAAGGATGACCGGCGACGATCGGACTCCTCCGGGGCATCGTGCCTGGTCAGCCAAGTTTGCACGGTTAATATGGATTAAGTCACCCCGGTGTGACGGGCACGATGGTGCCTGCTTAGATAGTGCTCAGCGAGGCGTGGACGAGCCTCACAACCGAAGAAAGGGACCTCATTGAAGGCCACCAAGACCATCGGCATCCTGTCGATCATCGCCGGAATCATCATGATC
>DAONOU010000239.1:0-4062 GCA_035409265.1 Arachnia sp.
CACTCCTGGCCGAGTTGTTGGGTGAGGGTGACGGCTACAACCTGAAGATCCAGCCCGTGATCGATCTGCCGAACCTGGAACCTGCCGATGGCTATGTGCCTTCTTCGCGGATGCGGTGTGGGATGGTGTTGGCGTTCCCGAACGAACCGTTCCCGTTCTCCCAGCGCGACAGCAACGGCCTGGACTTGGATCACACGATTCCCTACCAGCCCGGCAGGCCCAGGCAGACCCGGGTGGGGAATCTTGCGCCGCTCACTCGCCGGGTGCATCGGGCGAAGACTGCGGGGTACTGGGTGATGCATCAGCCCGAACCAGGACGGATCGAGTGGCGTTCTCCGCTCGGGTACCGCTACGACGTCACCCCGTTCGGCACCGAACGCTGCCAACCCATCCACTACAACCCCGACCACGGCATCGACGCCAACGCCGACCTCAGCGGCGCGGGCATGTCATCGGTAGTGGCCTGAGCCCTCACACGGCGTGGGTGAAGGCGCCGACGGCGCGGCCGTCGGTCCAGTCCGTGACCGGGACGGGCGGGGTGAGGGCGTCGAGGGAGAGCGGGTCGTTCAGGGAGCCGAACCCGGCTTTGACAAGGGCCTCCTTCCTTACCCAGAGACGGAGGAAGGCCGCCGACGGGTCGGTCTGGTCCGCGATCCAGGCGCGCTCCGCCTCCGTCAGCACTGCGGCGATCGGCGCGATCGGGCGCAGGGGTTCGACGTCGATCCCGCACGGCGACCAGGCCGCGGCGGCCGCGACCACGCCCCGGGAATGGCTCAGGCTGACGTGGACATCCGGGACGCCCGCCACCGTCGGGCGGCCGTGCGGGCCGCCGCAGCCCGCGCACCGCTGCGCGATCTCGACCTCCCCAACCTCGACCCCGAGGAGCCGCGCCGCGCACTCCCGCACCAGCACGTGCGCCGCGACGAACGCGGCCCGGTCGTCGGCGCGGTGCAGCCGATCACGCCGTTCCCGTTCCGCCGCAGTGAGCAGACCGGCGTCCTCCAGCATTCCATCGACGCGGGCGGCGGGAAGATCGGGGTCGACGGGGAGGTAGACGGCGCCGAGCAGCGCCAGCGCGTGCACGGCCTCGTAGAGAGCGAAGCCGCGCTCGAGCGCGACGCCGACCACGTCGCCGGGGCGCACGCCGCGCGAGGCCAGCCCCGCCGCGAGCCGGCGCGCGGCGTCGAGGAGCTGGGCGTAGGTCCTTGTCTCGCCGCGGAAGACGAGCGCGGTGGCCTCCGGGGTGCGGGCGGCCTGCGCCGCGAACCGCGCGCCGAGCGTGTCCGGTCGTCGCTCGACCGCGGTGTCGTTGAATGCCAGCGTCACCAGCTCGCGCTCGGCGTCCGGCAGCAGCGGCACCTCGCGCACGGGCGCCTCGGGGTCGGCGCCCGCGTACGCGGCCAGCCACTCGGTGAGCCTGGTGAGATGCAGTTCCACCTCGTCGACGGCGTACAGCTCGGGGTTGGCGTCGATCTCCAGCCGGACGACGCGCCTGCGGCCGGGCGTGCCGCGCAGGCAGACGGTCATGTCCTCGACGGGCCCGGCCGTGAGGTTGCGGACGACGCCGGTGGCCGCGCCCAGGCGCAGCTCCAGCTCGAACGGGACGACGTTGACCTGGGCGCCGAACAGCTGGCCGCCGGTCAGCTGGGCGAGGCGGCGGGCGAGGGCCTCCTGGCGCGCGAACGGGTGGGCGCGGACGGCGGCCTGCTCGGCGGTGGTCGCCGCCAACGCCTCCGCGACCGTGCCGTCCGCGGGAACGGTGACGGGCAGGACGTTCATGGCGGTGCAGACGGTCTGCGCGGACGGCAGCGCGCCGACGCCGGAAACGGTGCGGTTCATCAGCGGCACGCCGATGCGCGCCGACGCCGACCCGGCCATCCGGGCGACGTACCCGCCGACCGCGGCGGCGAACAGGTCGGGCCAGCCGACGCGCTGGCGGCGCGCGCTCTGCACCAGCAGGGCCTGGGTCTCCGGCGAGAGCTCGAGGCTGCGCTTGATCGCCGCGGGGGCCGGGGCGGCGGCCCGCCCCGCCAGCGACGCGGCGCCCGTCATGTCGCCCAGCCGCGCGTCCCAGAACGCGGCGGCGCCCTCGTCGTCGGCGCGGAGGAGGTCGTCGGCGACCACCTCGGCGAGGGTGACCGCGGACCCGGCGGGCGCGGCGCCGTCGTACAGCTCGCAGACCCGGCGCAGCAGCTGCTGCGCGCCGTAGCCGTCGAGGACGACGTAGTGGGCCGCGTGGAACCACCACGTCCGGCCCCGCGGGAGGCTCAGCAGGACGGCGCGGACGACGTCCCCCGCACCCAGGTCCATCGGCCGCGCGAGCTCCGCGCGCATCCAGGCCTCGGCCGTGGCCTCGTCGGCGACGGCGACGCGCCGCACGGCGGGGAGGTCGTCGCGCACCCGCTGCGCTCATCCGTCGACTGGTCTCCGGTCTGCGCCGTGTAGAAGACGGGCACGCCGGCGGCGCGGGCGGCGGCGAGGATCTCCGCGGTCGCGGCCAGCGCGCGCTCCAGCGCGGGGCAGCCGGGCGCGAAGGCACGGAAGAAGTAGCGCTGCAGGTCGTGCACCAGGACGGCGGCGCGGCTGGGGTCGAGCGTCCAGTTCACCCGGTTCGTGGGGGTGTGCCGCGGCGTGGCGTAGTCGATCAGTGCGGGGAGGGTCATGGTCTTACCTCGGGTCGTCGGCGGGCTGGGTGGCGAGGTGCTCGGTGAGCAGGTGGCGCAGTTCGCGTCGGCTGTTCTTGCCGACGTGGGTCTCGGGGAAGGCGTCGAGGAACTCCACCCGGTCGGGGAGCTTGTAGGACGCGAGTCCCGCGGCCGCGAGCCGGTCGACGAGGTCGGCGGGACGCGGGCGGCCGGGCTCGATCCGAACGACGAGGCAGATGCTCTCCCCCAGATACGGGTCGGGCAAGCCGACGGCGACGGCGTCGAGCACGTCGGGGTGCGCGAGGACAAGGCCCTCGATCTCGTCGGTGGCGACCTTCTCGCCCGCGCGGTTGATCTGGTCCTTGTCGCGGCCGGTCACGACGAGGTGGCCGGTGGGAAGGCGCCGCACCCGGTCGCCGGTGCGGTAGAAGCCGTCGGCGGTGAACGCGTCGCGGTTGGGGCCGCCGTCGGGGTCGCCCGGGCGGTAGTAGCCGCGGATCGCGTACGGGCCGCGGGTCAGCAGGCTGCCCTCCGCGCCGTCGGGCACGGGGTTGTCGTCCTCGTCGACGATCAGGATCTCGTCGTCCGGGCTGATCGGGCGGCCCTGCGTGGTCAGCACGATCTCGTCCGAGTCGTCGGCGCAGGTGTAGTTGACGAGGCCCTCGGCCATGCCGAACACCTGCTGCAGCCGGGCGCCGAGCACGGGGCCGATCTCGGCGGCGACGGAGTCGGCGAGCTTGGACCCGCCCACCTGGATGGTGCGGAGCGAGGACAGGTCCGGGGTGCGGCGGCGCGCGGCCGAGATCCAGGCCTGGGCGAGCGGCGGGACGAGCGAGGCGTCGGTCACGCGCTCGCGCTCGATCAGCGCGAACGCCGTGCGCGGGCTGGGGTCCGGGGCCAGGACGACACGTCCGCCCACGTGCAGCACGCCGAGGATGCCGGGCGAGCTCATCGGGAAGTTGTGCGCGGCGGGCAGCACCACGAGCAGCGCGCTGTCCTCCGTCAGCCCGCAGATGGCGGCCGACTCGCGCACCGAGTACAGATAGTCGGCGGCGGTGCGCGGGATGAGCTTTGCGGTGCCGGTCGTCCCTCCGGAGAGTTGCAGGAACGCGACGTCCTCCACCGCTCGCCCCGCCGGTCCCCCGCGCGAGGCGACATCTTCCGCTCGCCCCGCCGGCCCCCCGCGCGAAGCGCCGGGACCGCGTCGAAGCGAATCACCCCAGCCACGGACGTCGATCAGCAGGGGCGGCTCCACGCCCTGGTCGTGGACGCACTCGGCGACGACGGCGTGCAGCCCTGCCAGGTCGTCGGTGGCGACGACCATTGCGGCGGCGTCGGCCGTGACGCAGAACTGGGTCAGTTCGAGCTCGCGGTGCGTGGGCAGCGCGAAGATCGGGAGCGCGCCCAGCCGGAAGAG
>DAONOU010000240.1:0-4038 GCA_035409265.1 Arachnia sp.
GCCTCCTACCAGGAAGCGACCGCCGCGCTGAACACCCGGCACGGGATCGTCAGCGGGGACGACGCGGACTTCTCCATCTCCACGCAGGAGTCGATCGTCGAGGCAGCGACCTCCACCGACCGCACCATGACGATCCTGCTCGCGGGTGTGGCGGCCATCTCGCTGCTGGTCGGCGGCATCGGGGTGATGAACATCATGCTGGTCAGCGTCACCGAGCGCATCCGCGAGATCGGCCTGCGCAAGGCGCTCGGCGCCAAGCCCGACACCATCCGCACCCAGTTCCTGATGGAGGCCGCGACCCTCGGCCTGCTCGGCGGCTTCCTCGGCCTCGGCATCGCCGTGATCGGCGCCGCCGTCCTCCCGGACCTGATCGACCAACCCGTCCAGCTCGTGTGGTGGGCCGTCGCGGGATCGCTCGCAGTGGCCGTCGGCGTCGGCCTCGTGGCCGGCGTCTACCCCGCGGGCCGCGCGGCAAAGCTCGCCCCCATCGACGCGCTGCGTCACGAATGATCTCGAACGTAAAGGACCTTGAAATGAGCACTATCCGTATCCGCGTCGTGGCACTCGCTTTCGCGTCGGTCTGCGCCCTGACGGCCTGCTCCGGCGGCGGCGAGCAGACGACCCCGGCGCCCGCCGACCCCCAGCCGACGGCGACCTCCACCGACCAGGCGCCCGCGCCGGAGCAGTCCGGCACCCCGCCGCAGGGCGGGCAGGGGCGCATGCCCGGCGCCTCCGGGCTGATCGCCGAGGTCAAGGACGAGACTGCCTACGTCCAGGGCAGCGACGGTCAGACCGCCGTCACCTGGACCGGCGACACCGCGTTCACCCAGCAGGTCACCGCCGCCACGAGTGACATCGCCGTCGGCAGCTGCGTCGTCGCGATGGGAGAGGCCGGGGACGACGGCGTGATCGCCGCCACGACGGTCACCCTCAGCGAGGCCGTGGATGGCGAATGCGCCCAAGGCTTCGGCGGGATGGGCGGAGGCGGCGGGCTCCCGGGCGGCGGGACCCCGCCGTCGGGCATGCCTGAGGGCGGGATGCCGTCCGGGATGCCCGAGGGTGGGATGCCCTCCGGCATGCCAGAGGACGGCGAGCGCCCCTCCGGAGGCCCTGGCGGTGGGTTCGGCGGCTTCGCCGTCGGGCTCGTGGCCGCGGTCGACGGCGACACGATCACGGTGGAGGGCGCGGGCCTCGGGCAGGATGCCGAGGCCACCACCTCGACCGTGACGCTGGGCGGCTCCACCGTCGTCACCACGACCGCCGAGGCATCGGCCGACGACGTCGAGGCGGGCCTGTGCGTCACGGCGATGGGTGAGGTCGACGACGTCGGCGCGGTCACCGCGGCCACCATGCAGCTGAGCGAGCCCACCGATGGCCAGTGCGGCGGGGGCTTCCGGCGATGAAGAAGAAGGGCGCGAAGGCGCGAAAGCGGCTGCTCGTCGGCGGGGTGGTGGTCGCCGTCGTGGCCGCCGGCACGCTGACGGCGAGGGCCTTGATTCCGGCGTCGAACGACAACCTCGCGCTGGGCGCGGTGCTCAGCGGCGCGCTCAGCCAGACGCTGACCGGCACCGGCACGGTGGCGGCGGCGGACGAAGTCGGGGCGTCCTTCGGGACCGCGGCCACGGTGCTGACCGTCGACGCGAAGGTCGGCGACGAGGTGGAGACCGGGCAGGTCCTTGCCACCATCGACGACACGGAGCTTCAGCGCGCGGTGGATGAGGCCGAGCTCGGGGTCGCCCAGGCCGGGGAGGACCTCGCCGACGCGGAGGACGCTGAGGACGACGACTCGAGCAACAGTTCCTCCACCAGCTCGGGCTCCTCGAGTTCCGCCGGCGGCTCGACCGGGTCGACGTCCGGCAGCACGCCGGGCGGGACCGGCTCCGGGAGCACGTCGTCGGAGTCCGGCTCCGGCATCGCGCCGTCAGACGACAGCGCCACGGACAAGGGCGACACCGAGAAGGGCGACTCGGGTAGCGCCGACATGCCGGGAGGGGAGACCCCCGGAGGCGCCGACGACGGGGCCGCCCAGCTCGCGAAGGCCAAGGCCGATCTGGCCACGGCGCGCGCCTGGACCAGCGCCGCCTGGACCCGGTTCAGCTCCGAACTCGCCTTCGCGACCGCGACCTGCGTCGCGCCCACCGAGGAACCCGCACCAGAGCCGACGTCGGAGCCGACCGTCGAACCGACGGCCGAGCCCACCGTCGAGCCGACCGAGGAGCCGACCGTCGAGCCGACCACCGAGCCGACCGAGGAATCCACGGCGGAGCCGACCGTCGAACCCACGGCCGAGCCCACCGTCGAGCCGACCGATGAGCCCGCGACGGAGCCGACCGATGAGCCCACGACGGAGCCGACCGTCGAACCCACGGCCGAGCCGAGCGACGAGCCCACCGACGACGCGGCGGGGCTGACCGTCAACCCCGCGCTGTCGAACGCGGACTACTCCGCGAGCGACGAGGCCGGCGACAACGCCGCGTGCATCGCGGCGCTGGAGGGTCTCGAACCGGTGGAGAAGGCGCTCACCGACGCCCGCGCGGCCGAGGACAAGGCCGTCGCGGCCCTCGTCGCGGCGGCAGAGGCGCTGGTGTCCACCCCGGACACGGGCGACGACGACCAGCCGAGTACGGATACCCCGAGCGGAACGGAGACCCCTGGCGGCGACCAGCCCTCCGCCCAGCCGACGGAGCAGCCGTCGAGCGGCGGCTCCACGCCGGGCGGTTCGGGCCAGTCGACCGGCGGCGCGCAGCCGAGCGGCAGCGGCTCCGGGACCACGCCGTCGGGGAGCACCCCGTCCGGCGGGACCACGGGCGGGTCGGGAATGGGCGGCCAGACCAAGACCGTCGCGCAGGCCGAGGCCGCGTTGGAGGAGGCGGAACTCACGCTCACGAGCGCCGAACTCGCGCTGGAGCGCGCCACGCTCAAGGCCCCGGCGACGGGGGTGCTCACCGCGCTGCCGTTCACCGTCGGCCAGACCGCAGGCGCGGACGACCAGGCGACGGTGCGCACCACCGATGCGGTCTCGGTCACCATCGAGGTGCCCGTCGACGACGTCGGCAAGGTCGAGGTCGGCCAGGACGCGACCGTCACCTCCGACACCGGGGGCGAGTCCGCGGGCGCCGTCGGCACGATCGCGCTGCTGCCCACGAGCGGGGAGTCGACCTACTCGGTCACCGTCGCCGTGGACGAGCGCGACGAGAGCCTCATCGTCGGCACCTCCGCCACCGTCGTGGTGACGGTCGCCGCGGCCGACGACGCGGTCCTGGTCCCGATCTCCGCCGTCACGCTTACCGGATCTGACGCGGGCACCGTCACCACCTACAGCAACGGCACGACGGCGACGGCGAGGGTCACGCTCGGCATTCGCGGTACGACCCACGTCGAGGTGCTCGACGGCCTGAAGCCGGGTGACCAGGTGGTGCTCTCGGACTCCTCGCAGGCGATCCCGAGCAGCGACTCGTCGACCGGCGGCTTCGGGGGAGGCGGTCTCGGAGGCGGTGGCTTCGGGGGACGAGGCTTCAGCGGCGGGATGCCGATGCCGCGGTGAAGCCGTCGAAGCGGGATGCGGCCATCGCGGGCCGCATCCCGCAGCCTCCGACCCTGGTGGTCGAGCGGGCGCCCGGAGTAGCGTTGCGGGCATGACACAGAATCTCGCCACCTATATCGCGTTGCCCGGCACGACCGCCGAGGCGATGGAGCACTGGCACGAGGTCTTCGGCGGAGAGCTCCAGATCCTCCGCTACGGGGACATGCAATTGGAAGGCATGCCGTTCACGCCGCCGCCGAACGCCGTCGCGCACGCGACGCTCACGCTCCCCGCGGGCACCATCGCGGGCGGCGACGCGATGGACTTCGAGAACGACTACGCCGTGCGCGGCACCGCCTATTCGCTGCTGTACACGACGGATACGCCGGTCGAGGCGAGGGCACTGATCGGCAAGCTGACCGACGGCGGCGGCTCCGCGGGCATGCCCTTCGAGAGGGCGCCCTGGGGCGACTGGTACGGCACGGTCTTCGACCGCTTCGGCGTGATGTGGGCGT
>DAONOU010000241.1:0-4011 GCA_035409265.1 Arachnia sp.
CCCCGTTCGTCAAGGCGGGCGGGAGGTACGCGTCCGCGTCCGCGCAGGACCTGCTCACCGCCGCGCTCGATGGGCTCGTCGCCCGGTTCGGGCTTGCGGGACAGAAGGTCGACGAGGTCGTCGGCGGCGCCGTGCTGAAGCACACCCGAGACTTCAACCTCACGCGCGAGGCCGTCCTCGGCTCCGCGCTCTCCCCGCACAGCCCCGCCTGCGACCTCCAGCAGGCCTGCGGCACCGGCCTCGAGGCCGTGATCTACGCGTCGAACAAGATCCGCCTCGGCCAGGCCGACGTCGCCATCGCCGGCGGCGTCGACTCCGCCTCGGACGCGCCCATCGTCGTCACCGAGCCCCTCCGCAAGGCCCTGCTCGCCCTGAACCGCGCGCGGACGCTGCCGGACAAGCTGAAGGCGCTGTCGCGGATCCGTCCCGCCGACCTCGCCCCCGTTCCGCCCGCGGTGATCGAGCCGCGCACCGGGCTCAGCATGGGCGAGTCGCAGGCGCTGACCACCGCGAGGTGGGGCGTGACCCGCGAGGAGCAGGACGAGCTGTCGCTGGCCTCGCACCGGAACCTCGCCCGCGCCTGGGATGAGGGCTTCTACGACGACCTCGTCACCCCCTACCTCGGCGTCGCCCGCGACGGCATCCTCCGCCCCGAGACGTCGCTGGAGGCGCTCGCCAAGCTGCGCCCCGTCTTCGGGAAGGGCGAGGACGCGAGCATGACGGCGGGCAACTCGACCGCGCTGACCGACGGCGCCGCCGTCGTGCTGCTGGCGGAGGAGGAGCACGCGCGCGGCCGCGGATGGCCCGTGCTGGCCCGCGTGGTCGACGCGCAGGTGGCGGCCACCGACTACGTCACGGGGGCCGAGGACCTGCTGCTCGCGCCGACGCGCGCCATCCCCGAGCTGCTCGCCCGCAACGAGCTGACGCTCGATGACTTCGCCCTGATCGAGATCCACGAGGCCTTCGCCGCGACGGTGATCGCCACCCTCACGGCGCTGGAGCGGAACGGGACGGGCGTCGTCGACCGGGCGCGGCTCAACGTCGGCGGCTCCTCGCTCGCCGCCGGGCACCCGTTCGCGGCCACCGGCGGCCGGATCGTCGCCTCGTTGGCGAAGGCGCTCGTGGCCCGCGGGCCGGGCTCGCGCGGGCTGATCTCCATCTGCGCGGCGGGCGGCCAGGGCGTCGTCGCCATCCTGGAGGCGGTGTGACATGGACATCCTCGAGACCATCTACGGCACCCCGGCGGGCAGGTTCGTCGCCAGGAAGGCCGGGCTCGCCGACCCGCCGCGGCTGCGCCGGGGTCGCGTCCTGCCGCACGGCCCGATCGTGCTGGGCGAGCTCGACGGGGGAGGCCTCGCGCGCGAGACCCTTACGCTGCTGGGCATCGTGCCCGCGGCGCCGCTCATCGACGTGCCCGACGCTCGAACCAGGGATGACAAGGGGCGCGACGTGCCGCCGTGCTACCCGTCGCGGCCGGGCGCGATCGTCGTCGACGCCACCGGCGTCCGGCGGATCGTCGAGCTGGAGGGACTTCGGCAGCTGCTCCGCCCCGCGATGCGCCAGCTGGAGGGCTCCGGCCGCGTGATCATCCTGGCCTCTGACGCGTCCGCCGTCGAGGGCCTGGAGGCCAAGGCCGTCGCGCAGGGCATCGACGGCATCAATCGCACGGTGGCCAAGGAGCTGCGCGGCGGCTCCACCTCGAACCTGGTCTTCGTGCGTGCGGGCACGGCGGCGGAGGACCTCGCCTCGACGTTGTCCTTCCTGCTGGAGGGCCGCTCGGCCTTCGTGGACGGCCAGGCCTGGCGGGTGGGCCCGGCGAAGCTGCCCCACGCGCTGACGGACCTCCCGTTCGAGGGCCGGGTCGTCGTCGTGACTGGCGCGGCCCGCGGGATCGGCGCGGCCATCGCGCGGACCTTCGCGCGGGACGGCGCGACCGTGGTCGCCGTCGACATCCCGCCGGCGGGCGACGCGCTGGCCGCCGTGGCCAACGAGGTCGGCGGGTCCGCGCTGCAGCTCGACATCACCGCGGCCGACGCGGGGCGCCGGATCGCCGAGCACGTCGCCTCGCGGCACGGCGCCGGCGCGCGGATCTGGGCCATCGTGCACAACGCGGGCATCACGCGCGACAAGCTGCTGGCCAACCTGGACGAGAAGCGCTGGGCGTCCGTGCTCGACGTGAACCTCGCGGCCGAGATGCGGATCAACGACTTCCTGTTGCACAACGACGTCCCCGGCGGTCTCGGCGAGGAGGCCCGGATCGTCGGGATCGCCTCCACCTCGGGCGTCGCGGGCAACAAGGGTCAGACCAACTACGCGGCCTCTAAGGCGGGCGTGATGGGCCTGGTCTGGGCGATGAGCGAGGAGCTGGCCGGCCGGCCGATCACCGTCAACGCCGTCGCGCCCGGGTTCATCGAGACCGAGATGACGGCGGCCATCCCGTTCGTGTCTCGCGAGATCTTCCGCCGCACGAACTCCCTGACGCAGGGCGGCAACCCGGTCGACGTCGCGGAGACCCTCGCCTACCTGTGCGGCCCGGCCTCGGGCGGCGTGAACGGCCAGGTCGTCCGGGTCTGCGGCCAGAACCTCGTGGGGGCGTGAGATGACGGTGCGCGAGCTGGCCGCGGTGCCCGACGTCGGGCCGCTGCTCGTCAAGGGCCTCGTCGGCTCCGCGAGGAAGCGCGGTGTGCCCGTCGAGAAGCTGCCCCGGCTCAGCCTGCTGCTGGACGACCAGGCCCAGGACGTGGCTCGGCTCGCGGACTACTGCCGCGTCGTCGGCTACGGCCTGACCGACCGCGTGCCCGCGACCTGGCTGCACGTGCTGACGTTCCCGCTGCAGGCGGCGCTGATGGCCGACGACGCGTTTCCCTTCGCGCTCCCGGGCCTCGTCCACGTCAGCAACGACATGACGCTCGCGCGCCCGGTGTCGGTGAGCGAGCGGCTGCGGCTGCTGGTGCGCGCCGAGAACCTGCGCCCGCACGCGAGGGGCGCGGTCTTCGACATGGTGGGGGAGGTGCACGCGAGCGACGAGCCGGTCTGGCGCGGGAGTTCGCTGTACCTGGCGACGGGGGCGCGGGTGTCCGGCGAGCCGACCGCGGCGGAGCGGCTGCCCGCGCCCTCGGTCGTTCCCGCGCAGCAGTGGCGGCTCGCCTCCGACCTGGGCCGCCGCTACGCGGAGGTGTCGGGCGACTTCAACCCCATCCACCTGAGCCCCGCCACCTCGCGGCTGTTCGGCTTCCGACGCCCGATCATCCACGGCATGTGGACGCACGCGCGCGCCCTCGCCGGCCTCGGTCGCCTCCCTGAGGCCTACCGCGCCCGGGTGCAGTTCGCCAAGCCGATAGCGCTCCCGGGCAGAGTCGGCTTCGCCGCCGCGCGCCGAGACGCGGGATGGTCGTTCGCAGTCGTCGGCAAGGAGGGCAAGCCGCACCTGGTCGGCGATATCGCGAGTGCGTGACAGTGATAGGAAAAGGCCTATGAGACGCTACTGCTTTCTCGGTCATGTCGACCCCGTCAACCTCGCGGCGTACCGCGAGGCTCACGCGGCCGTCTGGCCGGAGCTGCTGGCGGCGCTGAAGGAGGCGGGTTGGCACAACTACTCGCTGCATCTGCGCGACGACGGCCTACTTGTCGGATACTGCGAGTCCGAGGACCTCGACGCCGCCCAGGCGAGGGTCGCGGCGACGGAGGTCAACCGCCGCTGGCAGGCCGAGATGGCGCGCCTGTTCGCCTCGGACGGGTCGCCGGACGAGTCCTGGGAGTTCCTGGACGAGGTCTTCCACTTGGAGACCCAGCTAGCGGCGGCCGATGGGCATCCCGAATCGGCTGTCGAACCGACGTAAGCAGCCGCGAGGGCGAGGATCTCGTCGGCGATGCTGGGGCGTTCGGAGGCCATCAGGTGCGTGTCCATGGCGCGGACGTTGTCGTCGGACCAGGCCAGGTCGCGCTTGGAGCGCTTGTCGGCCAGACGCTCGGCCGTGTGGTTGCGGGCCAGGCGCGTGCCGAGGTCGGAGC
>DAONOU010000242.1:0-4006 GCA_035409265.1 Arachnia sp.
CGCCGCCAAGGCCGTCGCGCTCGTGCTGCCCGAGCTGAAGGGCAAGCTGGACGGCTACGCCATGCGCGTTCCCACCCCGACCGGCTCCGCCACCGACCTGACCTTCGACGCCTCCCGTGAGACCACCGTCGAAGAGGTCAACGCGATCGTCAAGGCCGCGGCCGACGGCAAGGTCCTCGTCTACACCGAGGACGAGATCGTGTCCAAGGACATCGAGACCGATCCGGCCTCCTGCGTCTTCGACGCCGGCCTGACCAAGGTCATCGGCAACCAGGTGAAGGTCGTCGGCTGGTACGACAACGAGTGGGGCTACTCCAACCGCCTCGTGAACCTGACCGAGCTCGTCGCCTCCAAGCTCTGATCTCGCCAACAGTCCACACAGTGGCTTGAGCACACGGCCCCGTGACCCAACCGTTTGGGTTGCGGGGCCGTCTCTGCTCACTCCCCTCAATCCCTGAAACCCTCTAGGAAGGCTCATCAATGAAGTCTGTTGCAGATCTCGGCGATCTCTCGGGCAAGCGGGTCCTCATCCGCTGCGACTTCAACGTCCCGCTGGACGCTGACAAGAACATCACCGACGACGGCCGCATCCGCGCCGCGCTCCCGACGCTGACCGCGCTGCGCGAGGCCGGCGCCCGCGTCGTCATCATGGCCCACCTCGGCCGCCCCAAGGGCGAGGTCAACCCCAAGTACTCGCTCGCCCCCGTCGCCGCCCGCCTGGGCGAGCTGCTCGGCGTGGACGTGAAGCTGGCCGGCGACGTCGTCGGCGAGTCCGCCGAGTCCACCGTCGCGTCCCTGGCCGACGGCGAGGTCGCGCTGCTGGAGAACGTGCGCTACGAGCCGGCCGAGGAGTCCAAGGACGAGTCCGAGCGCCAGGCGCTCGCCGCCAAGTACGCCGCCTTCGGCGACATCTTCGTGTCCGACGGCTTCGGCGTCGTGCACCGCAAGCAGGCGTCCGTCTACGACGTCGCCAAGCTCCTCCCGAACGCGGCGGGCTTCCTCGTCGCCAAGGAGGTCGGCGTCCTCAAGCAGCTGACCGAGACCCCCGAGCGCCCCTACGTCGTCGTGCTCGGCGGCGCGAAGGTGGCCGACAAGCTGTCGGTCATCGAGAACCTGCTCAAGGTCGCCGACACGCTGGTCATCGGCGGCGGCATGACCTTCACCTTCCTGAAGGCCCTCGGCAAGAACATCGGCAACTCCCTTCTGGACGAGTCCAACCTGGAGACCTGCCTCGGCTACCTGGAGACCGCCAAGGCGCAGGGCAAGCAGATCCTGCTGCCGGTCGACGTGCGCGTCGCCACGGGCATGGACTTCGACGCCCGCACGACCATCGGCGAGGTCGACGTCGTCTCCGTCGACGACATCCCCGACGGCAAGCAGGGCCTCGACATCGGCCCCGAGAGCGAGTTGCTGTACGCCGACGCCATCAGGGGCGCCAAGACGGTGTTCTGGAACGGCCCCATGGGCGTCTTCGAGATCCCCGAGCTGGCCAAGGGCACCGCGGCCGTCGCGCAGGCCCTCACCCAGGTCGACGGCCTCTCGGTCGTCGGCGGCGGCGACTCCGCTGCCGCCGTGCGCGTCCTCGGCCACGCCGACGACGAGTTCGGCCACATCTCGACCGGCGGCGGCGCGTCGCTCGAATTCCTGGAGGGCAAGGAACTGCCCGGTATTTCCGTTCTTGAGGAGGACAACTGATGACCCGCAAGCCGATCATGGCCGGTAACTGGAAGATGAACGTCGACCACGTCGAGGCCACGGGACTGGTGGAGAAGCTCCACTACACCCTCGTCGACAAGGACTGGGACCCCGCGAAGTCCGACGCGGTGCTCTGCGTGCCGTTCACGGATCTCCGCACCGTCCGCACCCTTATCGACGGCGACCGCCTGCACTTCGGGCTCGGCGCGCAGAACGTGTCGCAGCACGACAACGGCGCCTACACCGGCGAGATCTCCACCGCGATGCTGTCGAAGCTGGGCGTCGGCTACGTGATCGTCGGCCACTCCGAGCGTCGCGAGTACTACGGCGAGAGCGACGAGATCATCAACGCCAAGGCGAAGAAGGTCCTCGCGGCCGGCATGACCCCGATCGTCTGCGTCGGCGAGGGCCTCGACATCCGCAAGGCCGGAGAGCACGTCGAGTACACGCTGAACCAGGTGCGCGGCACGCTCGCGGACCTGACGGCCGAGCAGGTCGCCGGCCTCGTCATCGCCTACGAGCCCGTCTGGGCCATCGGCACCGGCGAGGTGGCCACCCCGGCCGACGCGCAGGAGGTGTGTGGCGCCATCCGCAAGGAGGTGGCCGCGCTGTACGACGAGGCGACCGCCGAGAGCGTCCGCATCCAGTACGGCGGCTCGGTGAACTCGGGCAACGTCGCGCTGATCATGGCCGAGCCCGACATCGACGGCGCCCTCGTGGGCGGCGCGTCGCTGAAGCCCGACGAGTTCGCGGCGATCGTGCGCTTCTACCAGCTCTGAGCCTTTCGCTCCCTGAGCCGGGCCGCGTCGCGCAGCGGCCGCAGCCCGCGTCAAAGGGCCGGTGTCGATCCTCGGGTCGGCACCGGCCCTCTTCGTTTCGGCGAGCAGGGCCCCGATGTGGATTAACCGGTGAGGTCCGTTAACATGTACCGCGTGATTGTCCCCCTGGTGTCCTGGCCCATTACGACGCTGTCGATCATCGCGATCATCCTCAGCATCCTGCTCGCGGCCACCGTCCTCCTCCACAAGGGGCGTGGGGGCGGCATGTCCGATCTGTTCGGCGGTGGCATGTCCACCACGATGGGTGGCGCCTCCACCGCGGAGCGGCGCCTCGACCGGATCACGGTGGTGCTGGGCCTCGTCTGGCTGCTCACCATCGTCGGGCTGCTCTTCCTGTACAAGCTCGCCGGCTGATCACTCAGAAGACCGCTCTCGTCTTCGCACCTCAACGCTCCAAGGAGAAAAGCAAAGTGGCTGGTGGCAACGCCATTCGCGGCACCCGCGTGGGTGCCGGTCCCATGGGTGAGGCCGAGCGTGGGGATACCGCTCCGCGCCTGTACGTCTCGTACTTCTGCGCAAGCGGGCACGTGACCCGCCCGGCGTTCGCGGCGGACGCGCAGATCCCGGATTCCTGGGACTGCCCGCGCTGCGGCCTCCCGGCCAACACCGACGAGGAGAACCCTCCTCCGCCGCCGAAGATCACGCCGTACAAGACGCACCTCGCCTACGTGAAGGAGCGCCGCACCGACGCGGAGGCCGAGCAGATCCTCGAGGAGGCCGTCTCGGCGCTCCGCGCGCGCCGCGCCTCCGGCGAGATCATCTACTAGAGCGCGCAGATATAGGGCTCGGGGAGCCCGCCGGCGGCGGCCTCGTCGATGAACCAGAGCGTGGCCTCGTCGCCATGCACGTGAGAGGCGGGCAGGGCCTCGTCGCCGTCGAGCGCGCGGGATATCGCGTCGGCCTTCTCCTCCCCGTTCGCCAGGAACCACACCTGGTCCGAGCGGTTCAGGGTGGAGATGGTGAGCGAGATCCGCTCGGCAGGCTCCTTGGGGGCGTCCTCGACGCCGATGACGGCGAGGCTCGTGGGCTCGAAGCTGGGGTGGTTGGGGAAGATCGACCCGACGTGGCCGTCGCGCCCGATGCCGAGCAACGTGATGTCGAACCGGGTGTCGCCCAGCTCGGCCTCGTACTCGGCGGCCGACTCGTGGCTGTCCTTGCGCCCGTCCTTCGCGGCCATCATGTGCGTGTGGGCGGAGTTGATGGAGACGGTCCTTGCGAGGCGGCTGATCGCCTGCAGGGAGTTGCGGCCGGGGTCGGTGGCGGGCAGGAAGCGCTCGTCGCCCCACCAGAGCTGAAGCTTCGCGGCGTCGAGGTCCGAGCCCTCGGCCAGCTCCGCGAGCCGCTCGTACATGGCGTTCGCCGCGTCCCCGCCGGTCAGGCACAGGTGCACGAGCGGCTGGGTCTGCTGGAGCTCGACGATGCGGGCGAGCAGGCGATCGGCCACGACGTCGGTGACGTCCTTCTGCGTCGCG
>DAONOU010000243.1:0-3974 GCA_035409265.1 Arachnia sp.
CGCGGAACTCCTCTCCCGGCAGACCTCCTTCGACGTGGTCCTGCTCGACCTCAGCCTGGGAGACGGCTCGACGCCCGCCGAGAACCTGCGAGCGCTCGCGGGCACCGGCGCCAGGGTTCTCGTGTACACCACCGGGGACCGGCCGCAGCTGGTGCGCGAGGCGAGCCGGGCCGGGGCCATCGGCATGATCCGCAAGTCCGCGCCCGCCGCCGTGATGGTCGACGCCGTGCGCGCCGCCGCCCGCGGCGAGGTCGTCGCCTCCGCGGAGTGGGCCGCGGCCCTCGACCTCGACACCGTCTTCGTGCGGACGGCCCTGTCCGACCGGGAGGCGGAGGTGCTCGCCCTGTACGCGTCGGGCGAGACCGCCGAGCGGGTCGGCGAGCAGCTGTACATCTCCCGCGAGACGGTGCTCGACCACGTGCGGCGGATCCGGGCGAAGTACGCGGCCATGGACCGGCCCGCGCGCACGAAGGTGGACCTGTATCGTCGCGCGGTCGAGGACGGCATCATCGTCGGCGATGACTAGTGACGTGCCCCCGAAGGCCACCGGCGGGTCCGTCGAGCGGGTGCTCGGCCAGGTCATCTCGCTGAGCGGCATCCTCCTCTTCGCCCTCCAGGACGCGCAGGAGCTGGACGCGAAGAACCCGATGGCGTTGTGGTGGAGCGCGCTGGTGTGGCTCGTCATCGGCCTCGTCGTGGTGAACGCCGCGCTCGGCGCCGTGCTCCCGCTCGGCTATCTCCGGTTCCACTGGGCCGCGACCCCGGCGCTGACCGCCGTCGTCCTGGTCGGGAGCTTCGCCGCGTATCAGGGGAACGATCCCGACGGGCTGTACCTCTGGACGTGGTCCATGGGCTCGGTCACGCTCAGCTACCTGGCGCTGTGGGCCAGGCCCGTCGTCGCGATAGGGGTGGGCGTCGCCTTCGGCTTCCTCCCCGTGTTGGGAGGGGTGCTGGTAGAGGGCCGCGCCCCGGAGAGGGCGGCAGACCTCACGCCCATCCAGATCACCAGCGCGGGGTTCATCGTCATCTTCCTCGCCATCCGCGCGCACATGACCCGGCTCCACGAGGCGGAGGCCCACGCGAAGAGCCAGGAGGAGCGGCGGGTCCGTTCCGCGGCGGAGCTGGCGCAGCAGGGCAGGGTCGCGCGGCTCGTGCACGACGAGGTGTTGGCGACGCTGTCGGCGGCCCTGAGGTTCGACGGCGCGCCCCCAGCCGCGCTGAAGACCCAGGCGCGGCAGGCGCTGGCGGTGTTCGACGGCGACGAGGGCTCGGTGCCCTTCTCCGCGATCCCCGCGCTCCGGGTGCGCCTGGCTCACGAGGCGATCGGCGACGCGGCCACCTGCGGCGGGGTCGTCGCGGCCCTCGAGGAGCTGGCGGTGCCGCTGGGCGGCACGGTCGAGGTCCAGGTGTGTCGCGGGCTGCTGAGCGCAGATGTCGCCGGCGCCGTGCTGGGCGCCGCGCGGGAGGCGGTGCGCAACTGCGAGCGCCACGCGGAGGCCGCGCCGTCGATCCGGGGCGAGGTATCGGGCGAGCGGGTGGAGTTGACGATCCGCGACCGCGGACGCGGCTTCGATCCCGACGCCGTCGACCCGGCGCGGCGGGGCATCAGCGGCAGCATCGTCGGCCGGATGGCGGACCTGCCGGGCGGGGCCGCGACGGTGCGGTCTGCCCCGGGCGAGGGGACCGAGGTGGTGCTCTCATGGCGGACCTGACGGCCCAGGCGACCGGGGGAGCGGGCCTCGGCTCGCGCCCGACGCGGTGGGGCATCGTCACGGTGTGGGCGCTCAACCTGATCCATGGCCTCATGGCAGGGGTGCTGGGGCCTGGGGCGCCGGCTCACCTGTGGGCGGCGTTCGCGGCCGGGCTCGTCGGCACGCTGTTGCTGACGCGCGAGGGCGGGGACCGGCTGGGGCCGTGGCGCGCCGTCGGCGTGGTCGTGTGCGCCGTCGCCACGGCGACGGCCATCACGGGATTCCCCGAGATGACCCCCATGATGTGGATCTACTACTTCTCCGCGTACCTGCCCGCGCTGCTGATCGCGCGCGGCAACGTGCGGATGGGGGTCGTCGGCGGGGTGCTGGTGCTCGCCGTCGGCCTGGGCTGGGCCGCGCGCGTCGGCAGCGGGCTCCCGGGCTATCTGAACGTGGTGGCGATCCCGCTCTCCGCGCTGCTCGTCGGCGTGCTGTGGCAGCTGATGTTCCGGCGCGCCGTCGGCCGCGAGGTGGCTCACCGCGGCGAGGCCGCCCGGTCGGGCCTCGCGCGGCGCGCGCATGAGGAGGCCCTGGCGAGGTCGCGGAGGGAGCTGGCGCAGATCGAGCTCGAGGCGCGCCCGCTGTTGGAGCGGCTCGCGGCGGGCGAGCCCATCGACGACGGCGTGCGGGCCGACCTCGAGGTGGCAGAGGCGACCATCCGCGACAGGATCCGCTCGCCTCTGCTGCAGCACCCCGCGTTGACGCCGGAGCTCGCGCGGTTGCGCCGCGGCGGGGTCCACGTGCTCCTCCTGGGCGAGGTTCCCGACGACGGTGGGCCGCATGAGCCGATGGCCGGGCCTCTCGCGGCCGCCGTCGTGAGGGAACTGGCCGACGCCGAGCCCGGCGGCTCCGTCGTGATTAGGCGGCTGCCCGACGGCGGCGCGGTCTCGGTCGTGGTCCGGGGCGCGTCGACAACTCGCCAAGTCCAGCTGTCCGTAGACGGCACGGTGCTCGCCCGAAGGTGACGCCCCGGCCGTCGAGGCCCCGGCGATTCCCGGTTCCGCTCTCGGCGGATAGCGTCCTCCCTCGGCAAACAAACTCTATTAATTCCATGGGATTAGATGTAGATTAAGCGTTGAGGGGGAGCGGATGTCCGGTGCCCCGGTCCGGCAGATCGCCGGTTCTCGTCAGAGGAGCATTCCCATGAGCTATTCCCGCAGAGCAGCACTCGCCGTCACCGCGGCCGCCGTCGCGTTGGGCCTCATGGCCTGCGCCGGCGGAGCCAGCGACGAGGTGGGCGGAACGCAGCCGGCCCAGGCCGGCGCGGCCGAGTCGTCGGTGATCAACCTGTATGCCTATGCCGTGCCCAAGGTCGGATTCGACAAGGTCATCCCGGCCTTCACCGCCACACCGGCGGGCGCGGGCGTCGAGTTCCGCCAGTCCTACGGCGCCTCGGGTGACCAGTCGCGCAAGGTCGCGGCCGGCGCGGAGGCGGACGTCGTCAACTTCTCGGTGGCGCCCGACATCACCCGCCTCGTGGATGCGGGCCTCGTCGCCGACGACTGGAGCTCCGTCGGCGACGGCGGCGTGGCGTTCGGGTCGGTGGTGACCATCGTCGTGCGGGAGGGCAACCCGAAGGGCATCCGGGACTGGGACGACCTGCTCGCGCCCGGCGTCGAGGTGGTGACGCCCAATCCGTTCTCCTCGGGGTCGGCGAAGTGGAACCTGCTCGCCCCGTACTCCGCGAAGAGCGACGGCGGGAAGGACCCCGAGGCGGGACTCGCCTACGTGTCCGCGCTGGTCGGCGACCACATCAAGGTGCAGCCGAAGTCCGGCCGCGAGGCGACGGAGACCTTCCTCCAGGGCACGGGCGACGTGCTACTGAGCTACGAGAACGAGGCGCTCTTCATCGAGGAGCAGGGCGAGCCGGTCGAGCACGTGACCCCGCCGACGACGTTCCGCATCGACAACCCGGTGGCGGTCCTGAAGGACAGCCCCAACCTGGAGGCGGCGACGGCGTTCCGCGACTACCTCTTCACGCCCGAGGCGCAGCGACTGTGGGCCGAGGCGGGCTTCCGGCCCACCGACGCGGCGGTGGCCGCGGAGTTCGCGGAGAGGTTCCCCACGCCGGACACGTTGTGGACCATCGACGACCTCGGCGGCTGGGGCGTCGTCGACCCGGAGCTGTTCGCCAAGGACACGGGGAAGATCGCCGTGATCTACGACGAGGCGACCTCGTGACCGCCACCCTCGACCGCGGGGCCGCCGGGGGGCCGGCCCCGC
>DAONOU010000244.1:0-3970 GCA_035409265.1 Arachnia sp.
GGCCGATCTTGTACGCGTACCGCGCCTCCACCGTGCCGACGCCGAACAGTCCCGCGATGTCGCCGACGGTGACGATCGCCAGGTTGGCGGTCGCGGCGAGCGCGACCGCCTCGTCGAGCGCAGCGTCAGTGCCGTCGACGAACCCGCAGCCGGGCGCGAAGGCGACCTCGCCGTCGAGCACCTCGAAGGCCTCGCGCAGCGTGCGGATGTCCAGCCCCGTCCGCCGTCCCGGGAAGTTCGACATCACGTGATTGGGGAACGAGTAGCACCCCATGAACGAGCGCACGTCCTCCCACACGGGGCCGACGACCGCGACCCGGCCGAGCCCGCGCCGAGCGGCAGCGCGCCGTCGTTCTTCAGCAGGACGACGGACTCCTCCGCCAGGCGCCGGGCGACGGCCCTGCTGCCCTGCGAGTCGAGGTCGCGGTCGGGGACGTCGCCGCCTGCCGGCTCCCAGCCGGGGTCGAGCAGCCCCAGCTCCGCCTTCTGCGTCAGCACGCGCAGGGCCGCGCGTTCGACGTCGGCCTCGGTGACCAGCCCGCGCGCCACAGCCTCGGGCAGGTCGCCGAAGGGGCCGGTCTCGGGGAACTCGACGTCGAGGCCCGCCCGCAGCGCGAGCGCGGCCGCGGTGGCGCCGTCGGGCGCGACGCGGTGGGTGTGGATGAGGAAGGGGATGGACCAGTAGTCGGAGACGACGATGCCGTCGAAGCCCCAGCGGTCGCGCAGCACCCCGGTGAGCAGCCGCCGGTCGGCGACGGTGGGCACGCCGTCGATGTCGCAGTAAGAGTTCATCACGGCCTTCGCCCCGCCGCGCACCGCCATCTCGAACGGCGGAAGCATGACGTCCTCGAGCTCACGGACCCCCATCGAGATGGGCGCGTGGTTGCGGCCCGCGCGCGAGGCGGGGTAGCCGACGAAGTGCTTCAGCGTCGCGTGGACGCCCTCGGACTGGAGCCCCTGCACGTACGCGGTGCCGAGCGTCCCGACGAGATAGGGGTCCTCGCCACAGGTCTCCTCGACGCGGCCCCACCGGTAGTCGCGGACGACGTCGAGCAGCGGCGAGAGCCCCTGGTGGACGCCGAGGGCGCGGAGGTCGGCCCCGATCGCGGCGGCCATGTCGCGGACCAGCTCGGGGCGCCACGTGGCGCCCCACGCGATGGCCGCGGGGTAGACGGTGGCGCCGAGCGTCGTGATGCCGGTGAGGCACTCCTCGTGCGCGAGCGCGGGGATCCCGAACCGCGACGCCGCCCGCACCTCCGCCTGCCGCGCGCGCAGCTCGGCCCGGCCCTCGGCGACGGTGACGGGGCCGGTGCCGAAAATGCGGGTCAGCTGGCCGAGCCCTTCGCGATGGGCCTCCTCCCAGCCCGTGCTCGCCATCGCGTGCTCCATGGGCGCGACGTCGTGGTGTTCGCCGTCGTCGGACGCGGCCTCGGCGCGGGGCCGGTTCCAGAACGAGCCGAGCTGGGCGGCCTTCTCGGCCAGCGTCAGCTCGGCGAGGAGCGCCTCGGCGCGGGCCCGGGGGGCGAGCGTCGTATCGTGCCAGGTGGTCATCTTTGTCCCTTGGTGGTGTCAGCCCTTGACGGCCCCGGAGAGGCCGCCGACGATCTTGCGCTGCATGGCGAGGAAGAAGATCATCGCGGGGATCATGGAAAGGCTGGTGAAGGCGAAGACGCCCGCGGTGTCGGAGGCGTGCTCCGTCGAGTAGTCCGCCACGCCCAGCGGGAGGGTCCGCATGTCGCCCTGGAGCAGGAGCAGCGGGAGCAGGTACGCGTTCCAGGAGCCGACGAACGCGAGCACGCCGACGGTGACGAGGCCTGGCACCGACAGCGGGAGGATCATGGTGGAGAAGATCCGGATCCGGCTGGCGCCGTCGATCTGGGCCGCCTCGTCGATCTCGTTCGGGATGGCCTGGAGGAACGGGCGCAGGATCACGATGGTGATGGGAAGCGCGAACGCGGCCTGCGGCAGCGCGACGCCCCACCACGTGTTGCTCATCTGAAGGTCCTTGGAGACGATGATGAACAGCGGGATCACCGCGACGGTCGCCGGGAAGAGCAGCCCGAGCACGAACACCATGTAGAGCGGCTCGCGGAGCCGGAAATGGTATCGCGACAGCGGATAGGCGGCCATCAGGCCGAGCAGCACGACGAGCCCCGTCGTCAGCAGCGCCACCACCACGGAGTTGAGCGCGTAGGTCCAGAACCGCGGCCCGGTCAGGACGTTCAGGTAGTTCGTCCACACCCACGGGTCGGGCAGGGCCGCGGGCCGGTCGGCCAGCTGCGCGTTGGTGCGGAAGCCGCCGAGCACCGCGTAGAGAACGGGCCCGAGCGAGAGGGCCGCGGCGACGAGCGCGACGAAGTAGACCAGTGGGTTGGCGCCGCGGGGCCTGCGGCGCGGGGTGGCTGCGGCGCTCATCGGCGGGCCTTTCGTGGAGAGTCCGCGAGGTTGTCGCGGCTGAGGATGAACCGCTGATAGAGCAGCGCAAAGGTGAGGGCGATCACGAAGAGCACCACCGACGCGGCACCCGCGATGCCGTAGTTGGAGCGCTTCGTGCCCTCGTTGATGAGGAAGGTGGCCATGGTCGTCGTCGCGTTGGCGGGGCCGCCCTTGGTGAGGATCCACACCATGTCGAACAGCTGCAGCGAGCCGACCATGGAGAGGAAGGCCCAGGTGCGCAGCGTCGGGCCGAGCAGCGGGATGGTGATGTGCCATTGGGTGCGCCACCAGGACGCGCCGTCGATCTGCGCCGCCTCCTCCAGCTCCTGTGGGACGCCCTGCAGCCCGGCGAGGAAGAGGATGATGGCCAGCCCGACGTACTTCCAGGTCAGAACCACCATCACGGTCCACAGCGCGTACTCCGGCGTCCCGAGGAAGCCCTGGGCCGGGCCTTGGATGCCGACGGCGGCCAGCAGCGAGTCGATGACGCCGTACTTGGGCTGCAGCAGCTGGAACCAGACGACGCCGGCGATGACCTCCGCCAGCACATAGGGGACGAAGACGACCGTGCGCAGCAGCCCGCGGCCCCTGATCTTCTGGTTCAGGAGCAGCGCGATCGGCGCGACCAACTGGAACGGCGGCGTCGAGGCCACCGAGCACCTGATCCGCCTCGGCCACGAGCGCATCGGCTTCGTGCGCGGCACCACCGGATCGGTCCCCGCCGCCGAGCGCATGCAGGGCTACCTCTCGGCGCTGATGATGCACGACCTCCCCCACGACGCGAGGCTCGTCGCGGGCGACGAGTTCTCGGCGGAGGCGGGCCTCCGCGCCGGGCTCGAGCTGCTCTCGCTCTCCCCGGACGTCCGGCCCACCGGGGTCTTCGCCGCCAACGACGCGATCGCGCTCGGCGTGTACCAGGCCGCGCGGCAGCTGGGCCTCCACGTGCCCGACGACCTCAGCGTCGTCGGCTTCGACGACTCCCTCCTCGCCCCGCTCGTCACCCCGCCGCTGACGACGGTGAACCAGCCCCTCGAGGACATGGGCGCCGCCGCCGTCCGGACCCTGGTGGATCTCAGCCAATCCCGCCCCGTCACCGCCGGCCCCATCCGCCTGGCCACATCCCTCTCCGTCCGCGCCTCGACCGCCCCGCCGGCTCGTTGAGGCGCCCCAAGGAGCGTCTGCTGACGCCGCATCGCCTGGTCGGCCTGCTCGTCATCGTGGCTGCAAACATCCAGTTTCATCCGCGACCGACGTTAACGTGAACGCCAGAGTCAACTATCTGACTCTGACGTTCACGATGTCCGGATCCCGCGCACGGATCGAACGTTTGCAGCCACAATGACCGCTGACCGACGGCGACGGCTCCCGCGCGCTCCATCCGGCTTTGCTGCCCGGAAACCCGCACCGAGCAAGAGACGAACGGGCAAAAGACTCACCGAACGCAGGAGACGCCCGCAGCCCGGCGCTCCCCAGAGCCGAGCGTTAGGGCTGAGCGGCCGCGCGCCTTATACTTTCCGACGGCCCTTTTTCTCTA
>DAONOU010000245.1:0-3963 GCA_035409265.1 Arachnia sp.
GGCAGGTGTCAGTGCTGCCGCGGCCCGGTGATTAGGCTGCGGGCATGAGAATCGACCTCAACGCGGACGTGGGCGAGTCGTTCGGCCGGTGGCGGCTGGGCGACGACGAGGCCATGCTCGCCGCGGTGACCAGCGCCAACGTCGCCTGCGGCTTTCATGCGGGCGACCCGCTGACGCTCACCGAGATCTGCCGCCTCGCAGCGGAGCGCGGCGTGGCGATCGGCGCGCAGGTGAGCTACCGCGACCTCGCGGGCTTCGGCAGGCGCTTCCTCGACGCTTCGCCCGCGGAGCTGGCCGCCGACGTGGTCTACCAGATCGGCGCTCTGGAGGGGATCTGCCGCGCGTTCGGCGCCCGCGTCGGCTACGTGAAGCCGCACGGCGCGCTGTACCACGCCGTCGTGGGGCACGAGCCGCAGGCGCGGGCGGTGATCGACGCCGTTCGGTCCTTCGACGACCGGCTGGCCGTGCTCGGCGCTCCCGGGTCGGCGCTACTGCGGCTCGCCGAGGCGGGGGGCCTGCGGGCGGTTGCCGAGGGGTTCGCCGACCGCGGCTACCTGCCCGACGGCAGGCTCGTCCCCCGCTCGGAACCCGAGGCCTTGGTCACCGATCCCGCGGAGGTCGCCCGGCGCGTGGTGGTCATGGCCGAGGAGCAGACGGTGGTCGCCGTCGACGGGACCGTCGTGCGGCTCGACGTCGAGTCCGTCTGCCTGCATGGCGACACCCCCGGCGCCGGCGAGTTGGCCGCCTCCGTGCGCGCGGCGTTGGCCGACGCCGGGCTTGCCGTCAGCCCCTTCGCTCCGCCAGACCCGCGCGCCGCCGGCCAGTGAGAGTGTTGCCCTGCGGGGCCCACGCGCTGCTTTTCGAATTCGACGCTCTCGACGAGGTGCTCGCCGCGTATGCGCGCCTGCGCGGTGAGGTCGACGCGGAGCTTGTACCCGCGGCCCGCACCCTGCTGGTAACGGCACGCGGCATCGCGGGCTCGGCGCCGGCATTGGCGGCACTGCTCGCCCAGGAGATCGGCGCCGGGGCGGAGCAGGCCGGGCGCGAGGTCGAGGTGCCGGTGACCTACGACGGCGACGACCTGGCCGAGGTCGCGCGGCTGACCGGCCTCGGCGTGGACGAGGTGATCGCCGCGCACACCGAGACGCCCTGGCGCGCGGCCTTCGGGGGATTCGCGCCCGGGTTCGTGTACCTCGTCGGGGGCGACCCGCGGCTGCGCGTGCCGCGCCTCGCGTCGCCTCGGACGCGCGTGCCCGCCGGATCGGTGGCGCTGGCCGACGAGTTCAGCGGCGTCTACCCGACGTCGTCCCCAGGAGGCTGGCGGCTGATCGGCCGCACCGATGTCGCGCTTTTCGATCCCGCCATGTCGCCTCCCGCGTTGATCGCGCCGGGCGACACGGTGAGATTCGTCCCGCTCCTTGAGCCAGGCACCAAGCCGCTCCCTGAGGCCCGGCGCTTCGCGAGTTGGCCCGGCTCAAGGAGTGGGAGGCGCCTGATCGTCGAGCGCGCGCTGCTGCCCGTCCTCGTCCAGGACCGCGGCCGACCCGGGCTCGAGGCCGTCGGCGTCACCGCCAGCGGCGCGGCTGACCGAGGCGCGTACGAGCTCGGGCAACGGATGGTCGGCAACGAGGGCGGCGAGGCGGCGCTGGAGATCACGCTCGGCCAGGCGGCGTTCACCGCCGTCGGCACGATGACCGCGGTGCTGACCGGCGCCCCATGCCCGGCCGCGGTCGGCGGGCGCGCCGTGTCGCACGCGACGGTGTTCACCGTCGGCGACGGCGAGACCCTCACGCTCGGGGCGCCCGCGACGGGGCTGCGGACGTACCTGTCCGTGCGCGGGGGAGTCGACATCCCCGCGGTGCTGGGGTCGCGGTCGCGCGACACGCTCGGGGGCCTCGGACCCGCGCCCCTGCTCGCGGGCGACACCGTCGGGATCGACGAGGGCGCCCCGGGCTGGGCTCCCGCCGTCGATCATGTTCCCCAAGCGCCGCGGCCGGATGTCGCGGTGCTCCGCTACCTGCCAGGCCCGCGGGAGGACTGGCTCGCGGAGGCGGCGGACGCGGCCGGTACCGGGGCATTGGCGGGCTCGACCTGGACGGTCGGCGACGCCGTCGACCGCGTGGGCGCGCGCCTCGTCGGGGCCCCGCTGCCCAGGCGCGGGGGAGAGCTCCCCAGCGAGGGGGCGGTGCGCGGCGCGATCCAGCTCCCGCCGTCGAGGCAGCCCGTGCTGTTCCTCGCCGACCACCCGCCGACCGGCGGCTACCCCGTCGTCGGGGTCCTCGCCGACGAGTCCGCCGACCTCGCCGCCCAGCTCCGCCCCGGCGACGCCGTCCGCCTCGAGCCATACTGAGTCGAGCAAATTTCATGGGCGTGCCGCGCGAGGGGGCGGCCCGGTGCAAGACTGTGCCATGGCGAAGAAGAATCCGCGGATGAACAAGGAACTCTACGAGGCCGAGCTGCTGGCCCTCCAGGCCGAGCTGGTCGAGATGCAGGAGTGGGTGAAGGCGACCGGGGCGCGCATCGTCGTCGTCTTCGAGGGCCGCGACGCCGCGGGCAAGGGCGGCGCGATCAAGCGGATCACCGAGTATCTCAACCCCCGCGTCGCGCGCGTGGTCGCGCTCCCGGCGCCGACCGAGCGCGAGACCACCCAGTGGTACTTCCAGCGCCACGTCGAGCACCTGCCCGCGGCGGGCGAGATCCGCCTCCTGGACCGTTCCTGGTACAACCGCGCCGGCGTCGAGCGCGTCATGGGTTACTGCACCGCCGAGCAACATCGTCGGTTCCTGCGCCAGTGCCCCATCTTCGAGCGCATGCTGCTGGAGGACGGCATCATCCTGCTGAAGTACTGGTTCTCCGTCTCGGACAAGGAGCAGACGAAGCGGTTCAAGTCGCGGCTCACGGACCCGATGCGCCGTTGGAAGCTGTCGACGACAGACCTCGAGTCCATCACCCGCTGGGAGGAGTACTCGCGGGCCAAGGACGAGATGTTCGTCCACACCGACATCGACGGCGCCCGCTGGAACGTCGTCGAGTCGGAGGACAAGCGCAAGGCGCGGATCAACATGATCCACCACCTGCTGAGCTCCATCCCGTACACGCACGTCGAGCGACCGGAGCTGAAGTTCCCGAAGCGCCCGCCGTCGACGGGGTACCGCCGCACGGACCGCGCGCTCCAGCTCGAGGTGCCGGACTTCGCGTCGACGCTGAAGGTGGAGGAGATCCCGGAGCCGTACGTTGACGTCGAGGACGAGCCATTGCCGAACGGCATCGACCCCGAAGGCGTGGATCACGACGGCCTGCCGCTGCCCGAAGGGGTCGTCGAGGAGGTCGCGACCAACTGAGGGACGGACACCTCGGTTGGCACTCGGCTTGAATGAGTGCTAACTCCGCGATAGTTTGTCCTTAGCACTCGACCCTGTCGGGTGCTAACGGCCCGGACGGCACCCGCGACGACGCCCGGCCAACTGGAACAGAACTATTTCCCGGGTCTCCCGGAACGCGAAGAGAAAGGTGTTTGACGTGGCAACCACGATCAAGCCGCTCGAGGACCGCATCCTCATCCAGCCCCTCGAGGCCGTTCAGACCACCGCCTCCGGCCTTGTCATCCCCGACACCGCCAAGGAGAAGCCGCAGGAGGGCAAGGTCATCGCCACCGGCCCCGGCCGCATCGACGACAAGGGCAACCGCGTCCCGCTCGATGTCGCCGAGGGCGACGTCGTCATCTTCTCGAAGTACGGCGGCACCGAGGTCAAGTACGACGGCCAGGAGTACCTGCTCCTGAACGCGCGTGACATCCTCGCCGTCGTCTCCAAGTAAGGGGCACTCGATCCATGGCAAAGATTCTCGCTTTCGACGAGGACGCCCGGCGCGCGCTTGAGCGCGGTGTCGACGCCCTCGCCAACACCGTCAAGGTGACGCTCGGCCCCAAGGGCCGCTACGTCGTCCTCGACAAGAAGTGGGGCG
>DAONOU010000246.1:0-3962 GCA_035409265.1 Arachnia sp.
GCAGGTCTCGCCGTCGAAGCCGACCTGCGAGCTGTCGTAGCCGATGTCGAGGATCCGACGGCGGGCGATCGACGCGACGTCGGCGTAGCCCTCAGTGGTGACCTCGCCCGCGACGACCACGAGGCCGGTCGTGACGAGGGTCTCGACGGCGACCCGGGACCCCGGGTCCTCCGCGAGCAGGGCGTCGAGGATGGCGTCGGAGATGGAATCGGCGATCTTGTCCGGGTGACCCTCGGTCACGGACTCCGATGTGAAGAGACGGCTCATGAGAGCACTCCTATCGCGGCAGCAAGCCGCAGTCGGCGAGGTGTTTCGTCGGCGGCAACAAGCCGCCCCTCGGTCAGTGGGGAGCGTCGGAGAGGGTGGGCTACGACGCGGCGTCGGTGTCCGCGAACGGGTCGACGAACGTGAAGGCGGGATCGATCTCGGTGCTCCGGGCGGCCTCCTCGGCCGCCGGGTCGATCTCCGTGAACTGGAGCATGCCGGCGTTCATCTCGCGCAGCGCGATCGACAGCGGCTTCTCCTCCGGGGCGGCCGGCACCATGGGGCCGACGTTCTCGAGGAGGCCCTCGCCGAGCTGCGAGTAGTACGCGTTGATCTGGCGCGCGCGCTTGGCGGCGAACAGGACGAGGCGGTACTTGGAGTCGATGTCCTCAAGCAGGTCGTCGATGGGCGGGTTCGTGATGCCCTCAGGCTGGGTGTTCAATGTGATCCTTCGATAAGGGGGTCGCATGCGAGGCCAAGCAAGCTTACCAAAGCGGCGACGGTTTCCTCGATCTCGACGTTGACGAGCCGATGATCGGCCTCCGACCCCGCCTCCAGCTCGCGCTTGGCGGTCTCGAGGCGGCGCGCCTGCGTGGCCTCGTCCTCCGTGCCGCGGCCGCGCAGCCGCTCGACGAGCTCCTCCCAGCTGGGCGGCTCGAGGAAGACCAGCCGGGCCTCCGGCAGGTTCCGCTTGACCTGGCGCGCGCCCTGGAGGTCGATCTCCAGGACGACGCAGCGGCCGTCGCTGAGCGCCGCGTCGACGGGGGCCTTGGGCGTGCCGTAGTAGTTCGTGCCGTGCACGACCGCCCACTCGAGCAGCTCTCCGCGTTCGATCAGGCGGCGGAACTCGTCCGCGTCGACGAAGTGGTAGTGCACGCCGTCGACCTCACCCTGCCGCGCGGGGCGCGTGGTCATCGAGACGGAGTAGAACGCCTCCGGGTGCACCGTGCGCAGCCGCGCGCACACCGTCCCTTTGCCGACCCCACTGGGGCCGGAGATCACCCAGACGCCTGATCCGCTCACCCCGGAGAGCTTAGGGCATGTCAGCCGAACAGCTCGCCGAGCCGCTCGATCTGGTGGCGGCCGAGGCCGCGGATGCGACGGTTCGGGGCGATGGCGAGGTTCTCCATGATCTCCGCCGCGCGGGTGACGCCGACACGCGGCAGGGCCCTCAGGAGGTCGACGACCTTGATGCGGGAAAGCGTGTCGTCGGCGACCGCCTTGTTCAACGCATAGGTGAAGCTGATGGTGCCGGCCTTGACCTGCTCCTTGAGCTCCGCGCGAGCCCGACGCGCCTGCGTCGCCGCCTCGCGGGCGGCCTGCAGCTGCTCTTCGCTCAACTGAGGAATCGCCATGATAAAACCCCTACTCCCTCGCGGTTTACCTAGGTGCGGCGTCTGCCGTGGGGAAAATCTAGCGGGTCGGAGCCCAGTTACGAATTTCTGGGTGCACTTTGGCTCATTCGAACGGTTTAGAGGCCCATGAGGGCGTGTGCCCTGCCCACGAGGGCCTCCCGGCCGTGGCCGATCACGTCGCGGCTGGCCGTCGGCAGCACGTACTTCAGCGCCGGTCCGAACACCGCGCGGAGGCCCTCGATCGTTCCCCCCTGGGCGCCGACCCCCGGCGCGAGGATGGAGGCGTTGAAGGCGTCCAGGTTGCACCCGGGGTCGCGATGCGTGGCGCCGACGACGAGGCCGACGGCGTGGTCGTTGTCGGCGTTCAGCGCCGCGACGGTGTCGACGACGTGCTGGGCGACGGTCGCTCCCCCGGCGTCCGCGAGCTGGATGGTGCCGCCGTCGGGGTTCGAGGTGCGCGCGAGCACGTAGAGGCCCTGGCCGCCCGCGACGGCGGCCTCGATGGCCGGGGTAAGCGAGCCGACGCCGAGGTAGGGGCTGAGCGTGATGGCGTCGGCCCTGGTCGGGGCGTCGGCGCCGAGGAAGGCCGCGGCGTAGCCCGCCATCGACGAGCCGATGTCGCCGCGCTTCACGTCGAGGATGCTGAGGGCGCCCGCAGCCCGGATGTCGGCCAGGACGCGCTCCAGCACGGCGACGCCGCGCGAGCCGTAGGCCTCGAAGAAGGCCGACTGCGGCTTGAAGACGGCCACGGTGCCGCCCAGCTCCTCGACGATGCCGCGGGCGCAGCGCTCGAGGCCGTCGACGTCGTGGGCGAGGCCCCAGGCGTCGAGGACGCCCGGCATCGGGTCGATGCCGACGCACAGCCTTCCGCGCTCGGCGGTCAGCGCGGCGAGCCGCTCGGCATAGGTCGCGGTCATGCGGTCCTCCTCAGCTCCTGGAGCCCGCGGACGAGCGCGGGCCCCTCGTAGATGAATCCGGTGTACAGCTGGAGCAGCGTCGCGCCGGCGTCGAACATGCGGGCGCCGTCGGCGGGAGTCATGATGCCGCCCACGCCCATCACGGGCAGGCCGGTGTTCGCGGCCAGGTGCTCGACGAAGGCCAGCGCCCGCGCGGTCAGCGGCGCGCCGCTGAGCCCACCGGCCTCGCGGGCCAGCGCCGCGTCGGGGGCGGCGAGGCCCTCTCTCGACAGGGTGGTGTTGGTGGCGATCACGCCGGAGACCGCGGAGTCGTTCACGACGGCGAGGGTCTCGGCGAGGTCCGTGCCCTCGAGGTCCGGCGCCAGCTTCACGAAGACGGGCACCGGCCGCGCGGAGAGGCGGGCGGCCTCGTCGGTCAGCGCGCCCAGCAGCCCGGCGAGCTCGGAGGCGGCCTGGAGGCTGCGCAGCCCGGGGGTGTTCGGGCTGGAGACGTTGACGGCGATGTAGTCGGCCAGCGGGGCGAGCAGGCGCAGCGACGCGAGGTAGTCGTCGGTGGCCTCCCCCAGCGGGGTCGCCTTCGTCTTGCCGAGCGAGATGCCGAGCGGGATGCCGAGCGCCCCGTTGCCGCGGGCCACGCCCTTGGCGCGGAGCGTGTCGGCGAGCGCCGCGGCGCCGTGGTTGTTGAAGCCCATCCGGTTGACGATGCCCCTGCTGGCCACCGCGCGGAAGACGCGCGGCTTGTCGTTGCCCGGTTGGGCGTGGGCGGTGACGGTGCCGAGCTCGGCGAAGCCGAACCCGAACCGCGCCCAGGCCTGCGCCGCGACGCCGTCCTTGTCGAGCCCGGCGGCCAGCCCGATCCGGTTCGGGAACCGGACGCCGGCGACCGTGACGGGGTCGACGGTGCGGGCGCGCGCGCCCCCCGGCACCCGGGCGAGCGCGCCGATCATCGCCTCGTGGACCCTCTCGGGGTCTCCCCCGGCGTACCGGAAGAGCCCGAGCCGGGCCACGTGGTAGGCCGAGCGCAGCGCCCTGGTGCCGAACGTGGTCACGCCCAGTCCTGGAGCGACCGGACCTCGACCTCGCCGCGCTGGAGCGCCTCGATGCCCTGGGTGGCAGCGCCGAGGCCCGGGACGGTGGTGACCAGCGGCACGTCGGCCAGCACGGCGGCGGTGCGGATGTGGTAGCCGTCCTCGCGGGTGCTCGCGCCGGAGTCTCCCGTGCCCTCGGGGGTGTTGAAGATCAGGTCGATCTGCCCCGAGGTGATCATGTCGGTGATGCTGGGCGCGGCGTCGCCGTCGTGGCGCTCGTGCAGCTTCAGCACGTCGTCGGCGGCGATCCCGTTGCGGCGAAGGACCGCGGCGGTGCCCCGGGTGGCGAGCACGCGGAAGCCGAGGTCGACCAGGCGCTTGATCGGCCAGATGGCGTG
>DAONOU010000247.1:0-3953 GCA_035409265.1 Arachnia sp.
GCTCACGGCCCGGAGCGCGACGATCTCAGAGGTGGCGAGGGCATCGGTGCGGCCGCCCTCGCCCTCGTCAACGTGGCAGATGAGCAGCTGCGTCTCGGTGCGCACCAGGACGGTGAGGTGGCGGTGCAGTTCGCCGCTGGCGAAGGTGGCCTCGTGCTGCACGAGATGATCGAGCGCTTCGCGGTTGCCGAGGCCCATCGCGACGGTCTCCGCGACCAGGTTCGGGTAGAACCCGCACTCGGCGATCTCGGCGGCCAATGTGGACGGCAGGACGAGCGTGGGATCGGCGGGCAGAGTCACCCACCCATCATGTCATGGGTTCAGTTTCGACGTGACTCGGCAGGGACACGCCGTTAGGTTAGGGGCCATGCCGTCGCGCACCTTCATCGCCGCCCGAGTCGAGGACGGGTTCAACCGCCTCCTCAACCGCGCGCTGATCCGGCGCGGCTGGCAGGAGTCGATCCTCGCGTTCACGGGCTACGGCAACGGCGAGCAGCTGCGCCTCCTCGCCCGCGTCGTCCTCCGCCCGCCGCAGTCCGACGCCCTCGTTCAGGCAGCCGCCGCGATGCTCGAGCGGCGCGGCTGGCACAACTTCATGAACGCGGCGCGGGTCGGGGCGCGGGTCACCGTCGTCGTCGGGGACGCCCGGGTCGAGGTGGAGGCCGACCGCGGCGGCTACGTCGACGTCCGCGTCCGCAACCCCGGGCTGGCTCCGGGCTGGCACGACGTGCGGCTGGAGGGGGCGGGCGGCGCCGTCGCGGAGGCGCCCGTGCAGGTCGTCGCCGACGACGTGACCTTCGGCATCGTCAGCGACATCGACGACACCATCCTCTCGACGTCGCTCCCCCGCCCCCTCGTCGCGGCCTGGAACTCCTTCGTGCTGCGCGAGCAGGCCCGGCAGGCCGTCGAGGGCATGGCGCGGCTCTATCAACAGCTGCTCGCGGACAACCCGGGGGCTCCCATCATCTTCGTCTCGACCGGATCCTGGAACACCTACCCCATGGTGCATCGGTTCATGGCCCGCCACGGCATCCCCCAAGGCGCGATGCTGCTCACCGACTGGGGCCCGACCAACACGGGGTGGTTCCGCAGCGGCCCCGACCACAAGCGCCGCTGCCTCCGGGAGCTGGCCCGCGACCTGCCGAACATCCGCTGGCTGCTCGTGGGCGACGACGGCCAGCACGACCCGGACCTGTACGCGGAGTTCGCCGCCCTGCAGCCCCGCCACGTGCGCGCCCGGGCCATCCGCCAGCTCACGCCCGGCGAGCACACGCTCGCGCACGGCCTCCCGATGGAGATGGCCTCCCCGGACCACCGCTGGGAGCCGAAGACGGCCCCCGAGGTCCGCGCCCCCGACGGCGACGGCCTCGGCGACGCGCTCCGGCGCGTGCTGTAGGTGGGCCGAGGCCGCGCTGGGCTAAGCTTCGCGCGGTTGACATTCCGACGACTGAGGAGGCGGCACGTGGCGAAGCAGCCGGCGATCGACGAGGAGCTCGAGGAGCACATCGTCGACATCGACGTGACGCAGGAGATGGAGACCAGCTTCCTCGAGTACGCCTACTCCGTCATCTACTCCCGCGCCCTGCCCGACGCCCGCGACGGCCTGAAGCCCGTCCAGCGCCGCATCCTGTTCTCGATGGACGAGATGGGCATCCGCCCCGACAAGGGGCACGTCAAGTGCGCCCGCGTCGTCGGCCAGGTGATGGGCGTGCTGCACCCGCACGGCGACGTCGCCATCTACGACGCGCTCGTGCGCATGGGGCAGCCGTGGGCGATGCGCCTGCCGCTCGTCGACGGCCACGGCAACTTCGGCTCGCTCGACGCCGGCCCCGCGGCCATGCGCTACACCGAGTGCCGCATGGATCACCCGGCGCTCGCCATGACCCGCGGGCTCGCCGAGGACACCGTCGACTTCAAGCCCAACTACGACGGCAAGGAGGCCGAGCCGGTCGTCCTGCCCGCCGCGTTCCCCAACCTGCTCGTCAACGGGGCCACCGGCATCGCCGTCGGCATGGCCACCAACATCGCGCCGCACAACCTGGTCGAGGTCGTCGCCGCCCTGCAGCAGCTGCTGCGCAACCCGCGCATCGGGCTGGACGACCTGATGCGCCACGTCCCCGGCCCCGACTTCCCCACCGGCGGCAAGATCGTCGGCCTCGACGGCATCCGCGACGCGTACGCCACCGGCCGCGGCACGTTCCGGATCCGCGCGACGACGCGCATTGAGAAGGTCTCGCCGCGGCGGATGGGCATCGTCGTCACCGAGCTGCCGTACATGGTGGGCCCGGAGAGGATCATCGAGCAGATCAAGAAGGGCGTGGGCGACAAGAAGCTGACCGGCATCGCCGACGTCAAGGACCTGACCGACCTCGCCAACGGCATGCGGCTGATCATCGAGGTCAAGAACGGCATCAACCCCGACGCGCTGCTCGAACAGCTCTACAAGGTCACCAAGCTCGAGGACACGTTCGCGATCAACGCCGTCGCGCTCGTGGACGGCCAGCCCCGGACGCTCGGGCTGAAGGAGATGCTGGAGGTCTACCTCGCCCACCGCCTCGAGGTGACGCTGCGCCGCAGCAGGCACAAGCTCGCGAAGGCCGAGGAGCGGCTGCACCTCGTGCGCGGCCTGATCATCGCGATCGCCGACATCGACGACGTCATCGCCATCATCCGCAGCTCCGCCGACGCCGCCGAGGCTCGCGAGCGCCTCATGGGCGCCTTCGACCTGACCGAGACGCAGGCCACCTACATCCTCGACATGCAGCTGCGGCGGCTGACCAAGTTCTCCACCATCGAGCTGGAGAAGGAGGCCGACGAGCTGGGCGGCATCATCGCGGGCCTGCGCGAGATCGTCGACAACGACGCGGTGCTGCGCCGGGTCGTCGGCGAGGAGTTGGCCCAGGTCGCCAAGGAGTTCGGGACGCCCCGACGCACCGTGCTGCTGGCCTCCGCGGGCGCGCCCGTCGCGCAACGCGCGCCGCTGGAGGTGCCCGACGCCCCCTGTTGGGTGCTGCTCAGCGGCTCCGGCCTCGTGGCCCGCACGGACTCTCTCGGCGAGCTGTCCCCCGACGGCCGCTCCGCGCACGACGTGGTCGTCGCGAAGGTCAGGACGACGGCTCAGGGCGAGTTCGGCGTCCTCACCAACCGCGGCCGCCTCCTGCGTTGCCCGGCCATCGAGCTGCACACCGTCCCGTTGACCGCGTCGGCCCCCAGCCTGCAGGGCGGCAGCCTCGCCCACGAGCTGTGGCCGCTGGAGCCGGGCGAGCGCCCGCTCGGGTTGACCACACTGTCGCTGGACTCTCCGGGCCTCGCGCTCGGCACCCGCCGCGGCGTGGTCAAGCGGGTTAATCCCGAGGTCATCGGCAAGGACGCCTGGGACGTCATCCGTCTCGACGACGGCGACGAGGTCGTGGGCGCGGTCGAGCTGATCGACGAGTCCGCGGATCTCGCCTTCGTCACCACCGACGCGCAACTCCTGCACTTCCCGGCCTCCTCCGTGCGGCCGCAAGGCCGATCTGGCGGCGGCATGGCGGGCATCAAGCTAGCGCCCCGGGCATCGGTGGTGTTCTTCGGCGCGGTGCACCCCGCGACCGACGACGTGGTCACCATCGCCGGCGCGTCCTCGTCGCTGCCGGGGACCGAGGCGGGATCGGCGAAGGTGACGCCGCTCGCGGAGTACCCGGCGAAGGGCAGGGCCACCGGCGGCGTGCGCGCCCACCGCTTCCTGAAGGGCGAGGACACGCTGCTCCTCGCCGCCATCGGCCCGCGCCCCGTGGTGGCCGCGGCCGCCAACGGGTCGCCCGTCGACCTGCCCCCGGCGGACGGCCGACGCGACGGCTCCGGCACCGCGCTGGCTCAGCCCGTTGCCATGCTCGCGGGCCGGGCGGGCGCCGTCGTCGCCCCTCCGCCCGCGGCCGAGGCCGACTCGGGGAGCGACACGCTTTTCGACTAGT
>DAONOU010000248.1:0-2565 GCA_035409265.1 Arachnia sp.
CGTGACCGTCAAGGTGGGATCCGGCGAAGTCGTGAAGTGTCCGCTGCATTCGGTGTGTTCGACGGCACGCGCGCGAGAGGCTCGCGTGGGGCCGGAAGGGCATTGATGAGCAGGTGGGTGAAGGTCACGCAGGTCTTCCTCGGGATCGTCGCCGCCGTGTTGGTGGCTTCCCTCTTCTTCGGAGGGATGATCGGCGGGCAGAGCCGGGACCCGCAGGCGACGCCGAAGCCGTCCGGCGCGCCGTCGGCCGCGCCGTTGCCGGAGGGATCCCGCCTTCCCGGTGAGCCCGAGCGGCCGATCGCGGAGCACGACCTGCTGCCCGCCGTCGAGAACGCCAACGCGGACCGCCAGCTGGGCTACGAGGCGAAGGGAACCCCGCGCGTCGACTTCCTCGACTCGCTCGGCGACCTCCGCGCCTACGCGGGGCAGAAGCTCGACTGGAAGCGGTGCGACGACTCCGAGGCGTCGCAGTGCACGAAGGTGACCGTTCCGCTGGACTGGGACGACCCGGCAGGCGACGCCATCGAGATCGCGGTGCGCCGCGTGCCGAACGGCGACTCCAGCCGCGGGCCGCTCTTCGTCAATCCCGGCGGGCCCGGCTTCGGAGGCCAGAGCATGGCGGAGAGCCTCGCCGGCCGCTGGGCCGACTACGACACCGTCGGCTGGGATCCCCGCGGCACGGGGGAGTCCACGCACGTCGTGTGCGGCACGCTGGAGCAGACCGACAAGATCATGAACCTCGACGCGAGCCCGGACGACGACGCCGAGGACGAGGCGCTGCGCGCCGGCGGCGTCGACTTCGCGCGGCAGTGCCGCGACGGCTCCGGCACGCTGCTCGACCACATCACGACCATCGACGTCGTGCGCGACCTCGACCTCATCCGGCACCTGCTCGGGGCGGAGAAGCTGAACTACGTCGGCGTCTCCTACGGCACGTTCGTGGGCGCGATGTACGCCGAGTTGTTCCCGAACTCGGTGGGAAGGCTCGTGCTGGACGCCGCCGTCGAGATCACCGACGAGGAGCCGATCCCGCAGGCCGCGGGCTTCGAGTTGGCGCTCAGCAACTTCGCCGAGTGGTGCGGCGAGTCGAGCCTCTGCGCCCTCGGCGACTCGGCCGACCAGGTCATGGGCGACATCGACGACTTCCTCCAGGGCCTGGACGCCACGCCGCTGCGCGTCGGCGACAGGAAGCTGACGCAGTCGCTCGCCGCCACCGGCATCGCGCTGTTCCTCTACGAGGACGACAGCGCCTACCGCGGCCTCGCGGCGATGATCGGCCAGGCCTACTCGGGCGACGGCGCGAGCATGCTGCGCGCGGCGGACTTCATGAATGGCCGCGAGGACACCGGCTACGAGACCATCGCGTTCGCCTTCCCCGCGATGGCGTGCGTGGACGAGGCCGACGAGGGCGCCGCCGTCGTCCTCGACGATTGGCGCGACACGTTCCCCAAGGCGCCCGTCATGGCGCCCAACATGGGGACCAGCTACACCTGCCAGAAGTGGACGGCGGGATCCGCGCCGCGGCTCAAGATCACCGCGGCGGGTGCGCCGACCATCCTCGTCGTCGGCACGACGGGGGACTCCGCGACCCCGTACCAGCAGGCGGTGTCGATGGCGGAGCAGCTGGAGTCCGGCACCCTGCTCACGCTGGAGGGCGCGGGCCACGGAGCCGTGACCGGCGACAACAGCTGCATCGCGAAGGCCGTCGACGGCTACCTGCTGGACGGCAACGCGCCGAAGGACGGCACCCGCTGCAAGTAGCGCCGGTTGGGCCGAGTCGGTATAGTTCCGTCCTGCTGCCGCCCTAGCTCAGTCGGTAGAGCGACGCTCTCGTAAAGCGTAGGTCACGGGTTCGAATCCCGTGGGCGGCTCGGACAGCGGGACGATCCCTCGGGATCGTCCCGTTCTCTGCGCCCGGGCGTTCTCCGTGAGGAGTCGGTCTCTTAGTGAGGGGCGTCGCCAACACCCGAGCCGGGGCCTTGTAGGCTTGCTGTCGCACCCGGGGAAGCTCGGGTTGTCTTCGGTTTATGAGGAGGAAAGCGTGTTCGACTGCGCCATCATCGGCGGCGGGCTTGCTGGCCTGGTTGCAGCCCGGTACCTCACGGAGCGGGGCCAGAACGTCGTGGTTCTGGAGGCTCGGGACAGGGTCGGCGGCCGCGTCGAGAACCGCGCGCTGCCTGGCGGGGGATACGTGGAGTTGGGCGGCCAGTGGATCGGCCCCGGCTTCGACTCGCTGATCGAGCTCACCGAGGAGCTCGGGTTCGAGACGATCGGCCTTCCGGCCACCGGCAACCTCGTGGTCCGCCTGCGCGGCCAGTCGCTGGAGGTGCCGTCCTCCGACGACGAGGCCCCCGCGCTGACGCCGTTCGAGGTGTCCGACCTCGGCCAGGGTCTGCTGCGTCTCCGCCGCCTCGCGGAGCGCCTCCGCGACGACCCGGCGTGGCGCAAGTCCAACGACGCCTGGCTCAACCAGGATCTTCGCCGCTGGGTCACGACCAACCTGCGCACGCAGGGCGCGCAGCGCCGCTTCGGCGAGGTGTACGCCGCGGCGTTCGGCGTCATGCC
>DAONOU010000248.1:2665-3941 GCA_035409265.1 Arachnia sp.
ACGCTGCCGCCGCGGCTCGCCGTCGCGCTCAAGCACGAGCCCCCGCTCCCCGAGTGGCGGCAGGAGGCCGCAGACCGCGTCGCCGCAGGCAATGTGATCAAGGCCTTCCTCATCTACGAACGCCCGTTCTGGCGCGACAAGGGCTTCTCCGGCCAGTCGAGCGCCGACGAGGGTGCGGTCCGCGTCACGTTCGACACCACGTCCGACGAGGCGAACCGCGGCCACCTGATGGGCTTCTTCGAGGGCGCGGACGCCGATTCGCTGTCGCGCCGGTCGGTGACGCTGCGCGAGCGCGCGTTCGTCGACTCGGTCGCGCGCACCTTCGGTGAGGAGGCGAAGCACCCGATCGCCTACATCGAGCGCGACTGGTCCGTGGAGAAGTTCACCGGCGGCTGCCACGGCGCCCACTTCGCCCCCGGCGCGTGGACGACCAACGGCCCGACCCTCGCGGAGCCCGAGGGCGTCCTGCACTGGGCCGGCGCCGAGTACGCCACGCGCTTCAACGGCTACATGGAGGGCGCGGTCCGCAGCGGCCGCGAGGTCGCCGCCGCGGTCGCGCTCAACCTGGCCTGACCCTATGCCCGACGCGACGCTTGCCCGTGCCCGACTCGTCGCCCAAGGGTTGGTGACAAGGCCGTTCGCGACGGCGGCGGATGCCGTCGGGGCGTTCGTGGCGATGCAGGGGCAGGACCTTCCCGGGGTGATCTCCTCCGCCGCGCTGCGGGTGAAGGGCGGGACGGCGCAAGGAGTGCTCGACGACCTCAGCGCGGGGAGGCTCGTGCGCGGCTACCCGATGCGGGGGACCGTCTTCCTCATGCCCGCCGCGGACGTCACCTGGGTGACCGAGCTGTGCGCGGCGCCGGCCGTGCGCGCCGCGAGGAACCGGCGGCCCCAGCTCGGGCTGGACCAGGCCCACGTGGACGAGGCCCTCGTCGTCGCGGCGAGGGCGCTGGAGGAAGGGCCGATCTCGCGCCCCGCGCTCTTCCAGCTCTGGGCCGACGGCGTGTTCGACCCGCAGGGCGGCCGCGGCTATCACGTGCTCGCCGCGCTGATCTCCGGGACCCACCTCTGCTACGGCCCGTGGAACGGCGTCGAGCAGGATGTCGCGCTGGCCGGGCAGTGGCTTCCGCCGGCGCGCACGGTCGCGGACCTCTTCGACGGCGACCGGATCGCCGCGGTCGCAGAGCTCCTGCGCCGGTACCTGACCAGCCACGGCCCCGCGACCCTGCGCGACTTCGCCTGGTGGACCAAGCTTCCGCTGAGCGAGATCCGCCGC
>DAONOU010000249.1:0-3927 GCA_035409265.1 Arachnia sp.
GCTTTCGGTGAAGGAGCCGCCATAGCCGAAGTCCATGGAGACCTCGCGGATCTCCATCTGCGTGCCGGGCACCTTCGCGCCGAAGCGCAGCGTCACGCCCTCGTCGGGCTGGATCCGCATCACGAGCGCGTTGGTGCCGAGCTCCTCGGTGTCGGTGGCCGTGAACGGCAGATGAGGCGCCCGCTTGAAGCTGAGCGCGATCTCCGTCACTCGGCGCGGCATCCGCTTGGCGGTGCGCAGGTAGAAGGGCACGCCCGCCCAGCGGCGGTTCTCGATGTCGACGCGGATGGCGGAGTAGGTCTCGGTCGTCGACTCGGGGGAGACGCCCTGCTCCTCACGGTAGCCGATGACCTTCTTGCCGCCCTGCCAGCCGGGGGAGTACTGGCCGCGGGCCGTGTGCAGGTCGTAGCGGGTTGGTACCCGGGCGGCCGCGAGGACCTTCTGCTTCTCGGCGCGCAGCTGGGAGGCCTCGAAGCTCGTCGGCTCCTCCATCGCGGTGAGGGCGAGAAGCTGCAACAAGTGGTTCTGCATGACGTCGCGCGTGATGCCGATGCCGTCGAAGTAGCCGGCCCGGCCGTTGATGCCGATGTCCTCCGCCATCGTGATCTGGACGTGGCTCACGTAGTGGTTGTTCCAGATGGGCTCGAACATCTGGTTGGCGAACCGCAGCGCCAACATGTTCTGCACCGTCTCCTTGCCGAGGTAGTGATCGATGCGGAACACCTCCTGCGGCTGGAAGAGGGTCTCGACGACGTTGTTCAGCTCGCGTGCGGAGGCGAGGTCGTGGCCGAACGGCTTCTCGATGACGACGCGGTTCCAGTCGCCGTCCTTGCGCTCGACGAGGCCGTGGCGCGACAGCTGGCTCATCACGGGCTCGAAGCTCGACGGCGGGATCGACAGGTAGAAGGCGTGGTTGCCGCCGGTGCCGCGTGCCGTGTCCAGGTCGCGGATGGTCTCGCGCAGGCGGACGAACGAGTCGTCGGAGTCGAACGTGCCGGAGACGAAGCGGATGCCCTCCAGCAGCTGCTGCCACACCTCCTCGCGGAACGGGGTGCGCGCGTGCTCCTTGACGGCGTCGTGGACGACCTTCGCGAAGTCCTGGTCGGCCCAGTCGCGGCGCGCGAAGCCGACCAGCCCGAAGCCGGGGGGCAGCAGCCCCCGGTTGGCCAGGTCGTAGACCGCGGGCATGAGCTTCTTGCGGGAGAGGTCACCGGTGACGCCGAAGATCACGAGCACGCACGGCCCCGCGATGCGGGGGAGGCGGCGGTCCTGGGGGTCGCGCAGTGGGTTCACGTAGTCGTTCATCGGGCCCAACAGTAATCCACTCGGGCCGTCAAGGGAGAGCCGCTCAGCGATGGCTGGGCGGCGTGTCCGCGTGGTTGGTCACGATGCCATTCGCGGCCGCCCACGCGCCGATGTCCTGGCGCTGGATCGCCGCGGCCATGAGGTCGGGGAACAGGTCGGGCGTGCACGCGAACGCGGGCACGCCGATGCCGGCCAGCGCTGCCGCGTGGTCGGCGTCGTAGGAGGGTCGGCCGTCGTCGGCGAGCGCGAGCAGCGCGATCATCGTCGCCCCGGAGTCCACGATCTCCTGGGCCCTTCGCAGCATCTCCTCCGCGATCCCGCCCTCGTACAGGTCGCTGATCAGCACCAGGACGGTGTCCGTGGGCCGGGAGACCTGGCCCTGGCAGTAAGCGAGCGCGCCGTTGATGTCGGTGCCCCCGCCGAGCTGGACGCCGAACAGGACGTCCACCGGGTCGTCGAGGTCATCGGTGAGATCGACGACGGCCGTGTCGAACACCACCAGCCGGGTCTGCACCGCCCGCAACGACGCGAGCACCGCGCCGAACACGCTGGAGTACACGACGGACTCGCCCATCGACCCCGACTGGTCGATGCACAAGATGATCTCGCGCTGCACCTGCGACTGGCGACGCGCGTACCCGACGAGGCGCTCGGGCACCACCGTCTGGTGCTCGGGCAGGTAGTGCTTCAGGTTGGCGGCGATGGTCCGGTTCCAGTCGACGTCGCGCATCCGGGGCCGGCTCGTCCGCGCCGAACGGTCGAGGGCACCCGTAACCGCCTGCACGGTGCGCGCCCGCAGCCGCTCCTCGAGCTCGGTGGTGACCTGCCGGACCACCTGCCGCGCGGTCTCGCGCGAGTGCTCCGGGATGACCCCGGTCAGTCCGATGAGGGTGGCAACGAGCGCCACGTCCGGCTGCACGGCGCGCATCGTCTCCGGCTCAAGCAGCAGCTGGCGCAAGCCGAGGCGCTCCATCGCGTCGCCCTGCATCACCTGCACCACGGACGAGGGAAAGTAGGTCCGGATGTCGCCCAGCCAGCGCGCGACCTTCGGCTGAGACCCTCCGAGCCCGCCGCGCCGCGCGCCGTCGTAGAGGTCGGTGAGCACGCGGTCCCGGTTGGCGTCGTCGTCGGAGAGCGCCAACCGGGCGCCGTCGTGGGTCACCCCGTCCGCCTCGCCCGAGCCGAGGATCAGCCGCCACCGGGTGAGCCGCTCGGGCACCTCAAGGTCGTCACTCATCGGGCGGCCTCCTTCCTGGAGAGGATCCGGGACGCGGCGGCGAGCGCGGCCGCCGCGGCCACGAGGTCCCAGGCAGGCTCCGTCGACGCGACCGCCGCGGGGGCTCGGGAGACCTGCTCGCCGATGACCCTGCGCTCGGGTGCGGAGAACTCGGAGAAGGTGCGGCGCAGCAGCGGCAGGAGGTCGTCGAACGCCTCCGTGCGGACGCCGGCGACCCACGCATCCACCACCGCGAGGAGCTGCGGGTCGTGGACCAGGACGACGGCGGACCCGGCGAGGAAGCCGGAAAGCCAGCCCGCCGCATCCGTCGGGTCGAGGGCAGGCGAGAGCCGCAGCCCCATGAGGACGCCGACGCGCGCCGAGTCGAGCCGCCCGGCGTCGAGCAGCAGCCGGGTGGCGCGGCCGGCGAGCAGCCCGGGAACCTGGTCGCGCTCGGTGAGGACGGACAGGCAGCCGAGCCAAGGATCGAGCAGCTCCGCCTCCTGCAGCAGCGTCAGCCCCGCGTGGGCGTCGTCGACGGCGCGCAGCACCTGGGCCGCCGCGTCGGCGTCGAGCGCGGTGGCGAAGGTCGGCAGCTCGACGGTGCCGCGGGCGAGCAGGGTGCGCAGCACGGTGTCGACCTCCGCCGTGTCGAGGTCGCGCACCGAGCCGTAGCGGACGACCTCGGCGAGCGGGCGGATCGCGGCGAGCAGGCCGGGGACGTCGGTGTGCTGAGCGCTCCGCTCGGCCAGGCGCGCGATCATGTCGTGCACGCCGATCTCGGCCACCAGACACACGTTGACCAGCGCCGCCAGGTCGGCAAGCGCCGAGGTCGCGGCCGCCTTCTGCGCGACGAACGCGGAGGTCGCCGACTCGACGGTGGTCCCGAACAGGCTGGCCTCGACGAGGTCGATCGCCAGCTCGGGGCGCCACACGAGCTCCCACTGCTCCTTGAACGTTCCGGTGGTCCTGCCGGTGGTCGTCGGCGTGCCCCATCCGACGCCGAGCGCGCTCAGCCGGTGCAGCAGCCGGGAGCGGGCGCGTCCGGCATCGGTGCGCAGGTCCAGCGTGACGACCTGGGCGGCGGCCGACGGCCTCAGCCGGGTCGACTTCTGCAGCCTCGCGAGATCGGCCGCCAGGGGAACGAGCGGCGCCGACTCGGGCACCGAGCCGAGGTCGCGGCCGACGATGAGCGACGACCGCACGAGCTCCAGCGGATAAGGGTTGCCGTCGGCGAGCACGCCGAGCGCGGCGTCGGTCAACTCGCTCAACCCGGGCCCGGGGCGCCCGCGCAGGGCGGCGAGCGACGACGCCAGCCTGCTCGCCTCGACCACCGACGCCGTGGACGCGTCGATGCCCTGGGCGCGCAGCTCGCGCGCGACCCGCACCAGCCAGCTCATCGCGGG
>DAONOU010000250.1:0-3926 GCA_035409265.1 Arachnia sp.
GGCCTCGGCGTCGGCGACCTCGTCGACGCCCTGCGCGGGACCGCCGACGCGAACACCACCCGCACGCTGCTGCAGTGGCGCATGCCCCGCACCGTCTTCGCGCTGTTCGGGGGCGCGGCGCTGGGCGCGGGCGGGGCCGTCTTCCAGTCGATCACGCGCAACCCGCTCGGGAGCCCCGACATCATCGGGTTCTCCACGGGCGCCTATACCGGCGCCCTGCTGGTGATGCTGTTCGGCGCCAGCGGCTCGCTCGCCACCTCGCTGGGCGCGCTCGCGGGCGGCGTCCTCACCGGCGTCGTCGTCTACCTCTTCGCCTACCAGCGCGGCGTCACGGGCATGCGGATCATCGTCGTCGGCATCGGCGTCAGCCTGTTCCTCGGCGCGTTCAACACGTGGCTGCTGACCACCATGCGGGTCGAGCGGGCCATGCTGCTCATCGGCGTCGCTCTCGTCGCCGTCGTGACGGCCTCGGCCGGCCCCATCGCGTTCGTGGCGCTGGCCGCGCCGCAGCTCGCGATGCGGCTGGGCGGCACCCCCGGCGTGCGGATCCTGCCGTCGGCCGCGCTCGGCGCGCTGCTGCTGCTCGCCAGCGACATGGTGGCGCGCACCGTCCTCGCCCCCACCCAGCTGCCCGTCGGGGTCGTGACGCTCTGCGTCGGCGGCGCCTACCTGGTGTGGCTGCTCGCCTCGCAAGGAAAGAGGAACCGATGAACCCGCCCGACTCCCGGCTGCAGGCCCGCGGCCTCTCCACCGGCTACGACGACCGCGTCATCGTCTCTGAGCTCGATGTCGACATCCCGACGGGGTCGTTCACCGTCATCATCGGGCCGAACGGCTGCGGCAAGTCGACGCTGCTGCGCTCGCTGGCGCGGCTGATCAAGCCGTTCGCGGGCTCGGTGCTGCTCGACGGCGCCGACATCGCGGGCATCAGGACGGCGACCAGTACGGCGCCTACATCGCCGGCGACTTCCGCTGGGACCTGATGGAGTCGCTCGGTTTCGTGCAGAACCCGCCGGTTCTCGACATCACCCCCGCGGGCTTCTACGCGGCGCTCTCGGCGGAGCAGATCACGGCGCTGGACGCCGAGGTCGCGGTGTTCTTCCCGATCGGCTACACCCAGGCCGAGATGGAGGCCGATCCGCTGCTCGCCTCCCTGAACGTGGTGAAGGACAACCGCGTCGTGTGGCTGGAGGCGACCGACGAGCTCACCCAGGCTTTCAGCGCCGCCAGCCCGCTGTCGATCCCGATCGCCGCGAAGGGCATCACCGAGCGCCTGGCCGGCATCCTCGCCGGCTGATCAGCGCGGGAGGAGCGCAGCGACGCGGCGCGCGTCGAAAGGCCAGGCACACGGTGCAGGGACTCGGCCCAGGCGCTACGGTCAGCCCATGGCGACGTGGCACGAGCTCCTGGATGCCGGCGAGATCGACGGCGTGACCGCCGCCGACGTCGACTTCTCCGGCGCCGACGAGCACGGCCTGGTCGTCCTGGAGGCGAGGTTCTCGCGGGCTGTGCTCGCCGACGCGCGGTTCACCGGATGCCGATTCGTCGACGTCGAGTTCGCCGAGGCCGACGCTCCGGACCTCGGGCTGGCGAAGTCGGTCCTGCAGGACGTGGCGTTCACGGGGTCGCGCCTCGGGGGAGTGCAGGCCTACTCGGGTGTCTGGACGCGAGTGCGGGTGGCGTCGTCGAAGGTTGGGTACCTGAACCTGCGCGCGGCGAAGCTCACAGGGGTGCGGTTTGAGAACTGCGAGATAGGGGAGCTGGACCTGTCCGAGGCGCAGCTCAACGGGGTGGGCTTCCCCGGGTGCCGGATCGGCAAGCTGACGTTGTCGAGCGCGCGATGCGCGAAGGTCGACCTCCGTGGAGCCGAGGTGCTGGCTGTCGAGTCGAACCCGGACGGACTGCGCGGCGTGACGATCAGCGCGGCCCAGGTCGTCGACCTCGCCCCGACCCTGGCGGCCATCCTCGGCATGAAAGTGACCAACGCCGGTTGAGTCGATCCGAAATGTCCTTATGTCTCAATCATTGAGACATCGACCGACGCGCTGTGGTCTGCGCGCCGGCCGCGAGGCGTCGCGGCGCGCTTCGAAGGGCTGATGAGCCGCCCGGCCCCGCTGATCATTCGCGGCGGAGCCGGCGCGCGTCGCGTCGGTACATCGCGGCGTGGCCAGCGAGGTCGGACCTTCCGGTTTCGTCGGCCCGGTCTTTGGTGAACTCGGCAAGCGCATCAAGCCGTCGCGCGGCGGTGTGACGCACCTCGTCGTGCGGGCAGTCGATCCCGTACGCGTCCAGGAGTTCTGTCAGCCTGTCGGCGCACGTCCCGTGGCGGCCGGCGTCGAACCCCGCGGCGTCCTCTGCGTACGGAGCGAGCCGGTAGGCGAGATAGGCGATGTCCCAGAGTCGGGAACCGGGTGAGGCCATGTCGAAGTCGATGACGCCGACGAGCCTGTCGCCGTCGACGATGAGGTTGTAGGGCGCGAAGTCGTTGTGGCAGACGACCTCCGCCGGTTCGCGGCGCGGCTGCCGCCAGGTCAGCTCGGCGGAGACGAGCGGCTCGCTGGCGTCGTGGAGCCGACGAAGCAGCCGACCCGCGGCGCGGAGCAGCTCGCGGCTCCAGAGGGTTTCCGGTGGCTGTGTCGTCATGACCTCGCCCGGGATGAACGTCAGCGCCTCGCGGCCCTGCGCATCGATGCCCAACGCGCGGGGCGTCTCGACGATCTCGGCGGTTTCGTGAAGGCGGAGGAGTCGGTGAACGGCGGGGGTCCACGGGCCTGCCACCCGCCGGACGGTGTCGCCGACGCGGACCACCGGCTCCATGTTCCCGCCGGCGAGGACTTCTCCGCGCGCGCTCGTCATCGTCGTCCGCGTAGGGCCTCAGCGATGTCGGTGTCGCCGTCGTTGAAGCGGATGGTGCGGTGGATCGTCGAGTCGTCGGTCACGGCGTGGGCGATCACGGCGGCGACGTTTCCGCGCGAGACGGTGGTCGACGTGGCGCCGAGGGCGATCCGGCCGCTCGCGTCGTGGAGGGTGAGGGTGCTCGGGCCGAGGATGGTCCAGTCGAGGGAGGTCCGGCGCAGGTGTTCGTCGGCAGCGGCCTTCGCCTCTGCGTAGTGAAAGAAGCCGTTGGCGGGGTCGATGCCGTGGTCTGGGCCGGCGCCGAAGTAGGAGACCATGATGAAGCGCCGCGCGCCGGCGCGTTCGGCGGCCGCCATGGTGCGGATGGCGGCGTCGCGGTCGACGGCGTAGGTGCGGGCGGGGTTGCCGCCGCCGGCTCCGGCGGACCAGATGACGACGTCGTGGCCCCGCACCAGCGCCGCAAGCTCGTCGACGTCCAGTGCCTCGACGTCGGCGACGACCGGCATCGCGCCGGACGCGGTCACGTCGTCGCGATGCTCGGGGTTGCGGATGACTGCGTCCACGGTGTGACCCGCGTCGACGAGCAGCGGTTCCGTAAGCAACGCCACCTTGCCGTGGCCGCCGATGAGGAGGATCTTCATGCCCTCCACCCTATTCGCGGTCCCGTATCGATCACGGCGAGGTCCTATGCTTCGAGGCACGGGTTGTACGGCCGGTCTGGAAGCGAGGTGCGACGGTGGCCCCTGAGGAGTATGCGATCGACGCCCGCGCGTTTGCCGATGCCCTCCGCGAGCAGCGCGCCATGAAGCTCAAGGGCGGGCTGTATCACCTGAACCAGATCCAGCTGACGTACAACACCAACCGGATCGAGGGGAGTCGGCTCACCGAGGAGCAGACTCGGTATCTCTACGAGACGCGCACGGTCATGCGCGACGCGCTGGTGGACGACGCGATCGACTCGCTGCTGGCGGCGACGCCGTCGAAGATGACGTTCGAGGACATCTGCGACTTCCACTACCGGTTCGAGCTGATCCATCCATTCCAGGACGGCAACGGCCGGGTAGGTCGGC
>DAONOU010000251.1:0-3919 GCA_035409265.1 Arachnia sp.
GCAGGGTCGAGCAGGGGGCGGGGGCGCGGATCGTGCTGCCCAACAACCAGACCGTCCTGGGCACGGTCAGGGGCGTCGAGGTCAACACCAGCGGTCAGGGCGATGCGATCACCCGCGTCGTCATCGTCAGCGACGCGCTGACGGACCCGAGTCTCGCCGCCCTGACAAGGCTTGACACGCCGGTCATGGTGGTCATGGACCTCCGCGACGACGGCTGGCTGGCCGGCCCCACGGAGAACATGCTCGCCTTCCTCACCAAGATCGGATTGAGGTGACCCACCATGCGGATCACGACGAAGACCACGGGCGTCCTGATGGCCGGCGCGCTGATCGCCGCGCTGTCGGCCTGCACGCCCGAACCCCGCGGCCCGGGTGCGCCGAGCGCCCCGCCGCGGACCACGGCGACGGTGCTCGGGCCGGAGCACGTATCGCCGCTCCTCGACGGGATCGTCCAGCGCGACGGGAAAGACCTCCGACCTGAGCGGCTGGCCGACGGCCTGCTGCCGCCGACCAACACCTGGTTCGCCGGGCTCGTGTTCGGCGACACCGCCCAGCCCGTCTTCCCGCTGCCGCTGAGCTTCGGCGTCGACGACGCGGGCTTCGCCCTCGGGCTGCCGACGGTGACCACCACCGAGAAGACGATCATGGGCGGCTACGCCCCGATCGTCCAGGTCGGCACCGGCGAGGGCACCGCCTGGCAGGTGGTGGCCTACGACGAGCTCTCGGTCACCCTCGAGGGCGCCGTCGACGGCGAGCCGATCGGCACCGTGCGGATCGCGGAGGGTTCGCCGTTCGTCACCTTCACCGCCGCCTCGGCCGTCGGCCTGAGCACCAACCTGCCGTTCGCGGCGGACGGCGACGCGTGGTCGGTCCAGGGCGGCGCGGCCGAGTACGGGCTCGTCACCCCGGGACGCGTGTCCGGCACTACCGTCGAGCTGGGGGAGGGGCAGAGCGCCACCTGGTTCGCCGTGCCCGAGGGAGCGACGGTGAAGGACCTGGCGCCGCTCGCGGAAGACCCGTTGGCGTCGACCACCGTTTCCTACCGCATCGCCGACGAGGCCACCACCACGCTCGAGTACCGCACCAGGGAGGGCGGCCCGACCGCCTTCGCCGCGATGCCGCACCAGGCCGACGGCCTGATCGGGGCGGCCGACCCCGTCGGCACCTACCCCAGCATCTTCGGCACCCTCACCCTCTACGCGGGCACCGAGCTGAGCTGGTCCGAGCCGCTGCAGGAGGCGAGGCCGGGCCTCGACCTCTCGGGCCTGACCGGCGACGAGCGCGCAGAGCTCGCCGACGCCGTGCGTGCCGACGTGGCGGCGGCCGACCCCTATCCCGCGGACACCTACTTCGGCGGCAAGGCCCTCTACCGCGACGCGCAGCTGCTCCAGATCGCCCGCCAGGTGGGGGCGGACGACGTCGCCGACGAGCTCGCGGCGAGGGTGACGGCGGAGCTGGAGAAGTGGACCGAGCCCCAGGGCTGCGCGACGCGCGACGCGTTCTGCTTCTTCTACGACACCCGCAACTTCGGGATCGTCGGCGACACGCCGTCGTTCGGCTCGGAAGAGTTCAACGACCACCACTTCCACTACGGCTACTTCCTCTACGCCGCGGGCGTGCTGGCCGCCGACGACCCCGATCTGGCGGCCCGACTCGCCCCCGTGATGGACCTGCTGGCCGCGGACATCGCGACCTCGCCGGCCACCGAGCAGTTCGTGGCGCGGCGCAACTTCGACAGCTACCAGTCGCACTCCTGGGCATCCGGCACCTCCCCCTTCGCCGACGCGAACAACCAGGAGTCGGCGTCCGAGGCGGTGACCGCCTACGCGGGCCTGACGCTCTGGGCGCGGGCCAGCGGCAACGAGGACCTGGAGACGGAGGCGCGCTGGATGCACGCGTTGGAGGCCGCGTCGGCCCAGGCCTACTGGACGGACTTCGACCTGGACGACCCGGTCTACGACGGCTTCGCCCACACCGTCACGCCGCTGGTCTTCGGGGGCAAGCGCGACTACGCCACCTGGTTCTCCGCAGAGCCGGCCGCCGCGCTGGCCATCCTGCTGATCCCGGTGAGCCCGTCGTCGGACCAGCTGCGCGGGGATCCGGCGCGGATCAAGGCCAACGTGGCAGAGGGCATCGGCGCCAAGGGGTTCGCGCAGCAGTACGGGGACTACATCCTGATGTACTCCGCGCTGGCCGGCGAGGAGGAGCGGCTCCACGCGCTCGACGTGGCCCGCGGCATGGACCGGGAGCTGATCGACGACGGCAACACCTACAGCTACCTGCTCGCCTGGCTGCTCAGCCTCAAGTGAGCCGGGTGATCTCCACCGCCACGAACATGTCGGCGGCCCGACCCCCGGTGAAGATGCCGTGCAGGGGAGGCACGTCGGCGTAGTCGCGGCCGATGGCCACCTCGACGTGCATCTCGCCGGGGCGCAGGTTGTTCGTCGGATCGATGCCGACCCAGCGGCCGTCCCAGTACTGCACCCAGGCGTGCGACTCGCCGATGTAGGGCACGCCGATCTCCGCGTCCCGCTTCGGCATCAGGTAGCCCGAGACGTAGCGGCACGGCACGCCCGCGACGCGTAGCGCGCCGATCGCCAGGTGGGCCATGTCCTGGCACACCCCGGAGCGCTGCTGCCAGGCCTCCGCGGCGTTCCCGTGCACGGAGGTGGCGCCGGTGACGTAGGACACCTGGTCGTGGATCCGCTCCACGATCTGGTCGACGGCGTCGCGGGGCGTCGCGGACAGGCTGCGGGTCTCGTGCACCCAGGCGGCGAGGTCGGCGGGCGGCCGCACCCGGTCCGTCAGGCCCAGGAACTCGCAGTACCGGTCGGCCACCCGCGGCGAGGCGAGCTCGGCCCAGCCGAGGCCGCCGGACTGCGCGGCCGGGCGCAGGACGTCGACGATGCTGGTGGCGGTCACCTCCAGCGACTCGTGCCGCTCGAAGACCTCGAAGGCGGTGACGGCCGTGCCCCAGTAGTCGGTGTAGGTGTAGGTCCAGGGGACCGGCGAGATCTCGACCCGGCTGTGCAGCACCTGCTGCTGATGCGTCGAACGCGGGATCATCCGGATCTCGTTGAAGGAGGCCGTCGCGCCCTCCGAGTAGCGGTAGCCGGTGGCGTGGACCACCCTCAACTGCGTGCTCACAACGCCCCCTCATGCCATTCGGGCGCCACCGCGCCCTCGAAGAACCTGCGGGTGATGGCCGCGTCCGCCCGGCCGCAGGTGGACTGCAGGGCCGTCATCCGCTCGGGCAGGTCCTTGATCAGCTGCGACTTCTCGCGGAACTCCAGCTGCGCCCTCGCCTGCCCGAACAACCGGGCGGCCTCGCTGTCGTAGGCGGGCTCCAGCACCCCGAGCGCCTCGATGACCGTATCGAGGGTGGCGAGCACCGAGCGCGGGAACAGCCGGTTCAGCAGCAGGAACTCCGCCGACTCCAGGTCGGAGTCCTGGTCGAAGGCCCGCTGCACGAACGCGTGGTGCGCGCCCGCCGAGCGCAGCGCCGTCGACCAGGCGGACGCCGACGTCGTCAGCGCCGCGGCCTCGATCAGGCGGGCGGTCATGTCGATGCGCTCGAGGCAGCGGCCCAGCACGAGGAAGTGCCAGCCGAGGTCTCGGCTCATGGTGCTGTCCGCCGTCGCCGTGATGACGGCGCAGCGCTCCCGCACCCAACGGAAGGCGACGGCGGGGCGCATGGTGCCGAGCTGGCCCTGCTGCACGGCGTGCCACGTGGTGTTGATCGACTCCCACATCTCGGTGGGCACCGTCTCGCGGGAGCGCCGGGCGCTCTCGCGGGCGCCCTTGAGCGAGGCGAGGATCGACGACGGCGAACCCGTGTCGTAGCAGAGCCGCTGCATGACGATCGAGGCGCTCACGTTCTCGGGGGCGGGCACGCCCATCACTGAGAGCAGCAGCCTGG
>DAONOU010000252.1:0-3910 GCA_035409265.1 Arachnia sp.
GCCACTCTGCATCGGCCTCGAGGTACGCCTCCTCCAACGTCCGCTCACGCAGCGCCGCGACCGCACGATGGATCGCCGCCGAGCGCGACACCCCCGCCTGAGCCATGTACTCACCGAGAAACACCAGGTCCATGGTCGGCAGCGTCACACTAACCTTCTCCATCACAGCCATACTCGTGATGCTACTACTCATCCCACCGAAGGGGCATGGGTCTACGGGGTGTGGAGCGCGAGGCGGGCGCGGAGGCCGCCGCCGTCGCGCGCCGTGAGCGTCAACGATCCGCCTTGGCTGCGCGCGATGGTCTCCACCAGCGACAGCCCGAGGCCGAGGCCTTCGCCTGCCAGGCGGCTGTCGTCGCCGCGGTGGAACGGCTCGGCGAGCATGGACAGGTCCGCGGACGACAGGTCGGCGCCGGTGTTGGCGACCTCGACCCACGCCCGGCGCTCGTCCGAGCCCACGTCGACGGCGACCTCACCGCCGTCGACGTTGTGCCGGATCGCGTTGTCGATCAGGTTGCCGACGGCGATCGCGACCAACTCCGGGTCGGCAGCGGCCACCGCTGCCGGGCCGGGCGGCGGCGCCACGCGGAGCGCGCGGGCCGCGGCGGCGGGTTCGCGTTCGGCGAGGGCGGACGCGACGACGGCGCCGAGGTCCAACTCGACGGGACCATCCTCACCTCGGACGCGGCCTGCCCCGTCCCCTCGGCCGACGCGTCCCGCGTCGTCCTCATGCCGGACGCGGGCCAGCGTGAGCAGCGCGGCGATCACGCGCTCGCTGCGCTCGTTGGCCGCGAGCGCGCCGCGCACGGCGGGCTCCAGGTCCTCGGGAACGCGGCCCTGCGCCAACGGGATCTCCAGCAGGGTGCGGGTGGTGGTCAGCGGGGTGCGCAGCTCGTGCGACGCCCCGGCGATGAACCGGTCCTGGCGCGTGAGCGCGTCGTAGAGCGGGTCGAGCGAGCGCTTGGCCAGCCACCAGGCGGCCGCTACCGCGAGCGCCGCGAAGGCGAAGAGCACGACGACCGACCAGCCCAGCAGGCCCGAGAGCACCTCGCGCGAGAGCTGCGCGGTCTGGGCGATCGACACCGAAAGCACGGTCGTGCCGTCCGAGAATCCCAGCTGGGCGTCGCTGGGCTGCGTGCAGGCGCCGAGGGATGCCTCGCCGACGTCCGAGACGCAGACGCCCTCGATGCTGCCGATCCGGTCCTGGAACAGCTGCCGCGTCAAGAGGTACTGCACGCCGAGCAGCGCCGCTCCCCCAGCGACGAAGACGCCGGCGATCAGCGCCGCGAGCCGCACCCGAAACGCGCGGGCTCGGGTCATCGGCCCGCCTCGATCCGGTAGCCGCGGCCAGCCGCGCTCTCGATCGGGTCCGGGCGGCCCAGCTTGCGGCGCAGCGTGTGCACGGCGGACTTGACGACGCCGCGGCCGCGCTCGTCGGGGCTCGGCCAGACGTCGTCGAGCAGCTCCTCGACGGTTACCCAGCCGCCGGCGGCGACGAGCAGCAGCTCGAGCACGCCGTACTCCTTGGCCGTCAGCCGGACGGGCGCGCCGTCGCGCTCGGCGATCCGGCGCACGGTGTCGACGCGCACCCCGGCGGCCTCCAGCACGGTGCCCGAACCCGGCACGGTGCGCCGCGCGAGCGCGCGGAGGCGGGCGAGCAGTTCGACATAGGCGAACGGCTTGGCGAGGTAGTCGTCGGCACCGAGGTCGAGGCCGGCCACGCGGTCGTCGAGGGTGCCCGCAGCGGTGAGCATCAGGATGCGCACCGGGTGGCCCTGCTGGCGCAGCAGCCGGCACAGCGCGTCGCCGGTGAGCACGGGCAGGTCCCGGTCGAGGATCATCAGCTCGACGTCGTTCTCGCCCATCCGGGACAGCGCGGCGGCGCCGTCGTAGGCCACATCGACGGCGTAGCCCTCGCGCCGCAGCCCGTCCGCGAGCCCGTCGGCGAGCGCCCGCTCGTCCTCAACCAGCAGCAGCCGCATCGCGCCTCACCCACCTCTCGCCGCCCAGCCTGCCCACGGCGCGGTCAAGCGGCGGTCAAGCCGACCGTGACCGCCATTCAACCAGCCGGGCGGCACGGTGGTCCCAACGCCGACGCCCGAGCGGCCCGACAACAGGAGAAGACATGAGACTCACCGCCATCGCCCTGGCCGCCGCCGTCGCGCTCGTCGGCTGCACGGGCGCTCCAACCGAACCGGAGCCGGAGACCGCGTCGGCGGCACAGTTCGTCGCGTGCCTGAAGGCTGCCGGCGTCGAGGCGCGCGTCGGCACTCAAGGCCACGCGCTCGTGCTGGTCGGCGGGCCGCCGACCGGGGAGCCCGGCGAGGTCGTCCGGCACGAGTCGAGCGCCGAGGGCGAGGCACAGGGCTGGTCCTACAGCGAGGTCGACGAGTCCGGATCCTGGGACGCCGCCGAGAGCGCCGCCTACTTCGCGAACGACCCCGACATCCACGACGCCTATGCCGCGTGCGAGGCGAAGCACCCCGACTTCACCCAGCCCGAGTACGACCCGATGAAGGACCCCGAGGTGCAGCAGCAGATGGCCGCGCAGCAGGAGGACGAGCTCGCCTTCGCCCGGTGCGCCCGGGACGCGGGGTTCGCGTGGGTTGCCGACCCCGACCCGGCGACGGGCAGCGGGATCGAGCTCCCGCTCGACCTGGCCGAGGCCGAGTTCCGCGACCTGCTGACCGCCTGCTGGGACAACGAGCGCGGCAACGTCTCCTGGCGCGTCGGCTCCGACAGCGGGCAGCTCGACACCTTCGACTTCTTCGAGGTGCTGGAGGAGTTCATGGGCCCCGGCGAGGAGGGGTGAGCCGGCGGCGCCCGCGCTGGGCGTGGGCCGTAGCTGCGGTCGTGCTGGTCGCCGCGGCGGTGGGTGCCGCCTGGTATTTCCGCGCCTGGGAGGCGCTCGCCCCGCGCCCGGCCGAGGCCGCGGAGCCCGTCACCGCCGCCGTCGAGATGGCGACGCTGACCACGCAGGTCCGGCTGAGCGGCCAGTTGAGCTACGGGGAGGCGGCCCCCCTGCCCGCGGCGGCCGGGACGATCACCGTCCTGCCCGCCGCCGGTGAGACGGTGCTGGTCGGCGAGCGCGTCTACGAGGCCGACGGGGCGCCGGTCGTGCTGTTCCGCGGCTCGCGGCCGTTCTGGCGCGAGCTTTCCGTCGGCTCGTCCGACGCGGAGGACATCCGCCAGCTCCAGAGCAACCTGGCCGCCCTCGGCTTCCTCGACGCCAAGCCCACCGGCAGGTACGGGTCGCTGACCAGGCAGGCGGTGCGCGACTGGCAGAAGTCGATCGGCGTTCCCCGGACGGGCGTGTTCTCGCCGTCGTCGGTGGTGGTCGCCGACGCGCCCGGCATCCGCATCGAGCGGACCACGGCGCGGCTGGGCGAGGTCGACGCCAGCCCGGCGACCTACACCTCGACGACGCTGCGGGCCACCGCCAAGCTGACGGCCGCCCAGGCCCGGACGCTGGCCGTCGGCACTCCGATCGCCGTGACGCTGCCCGACGGCGCGACGATCGACGCCGAGCTCGCCGCCGTCGACCCCGGCGGGCTGCCCACCGGCGACGGCGACGCCGTCACTCCCCCGACAGCCACCGTCGAGTTCGAGGATCAGGCACAGGTGGCGGACGCCGGCGCCGTCGCGGTGCGGATCGTGATCCGCGACGACGAGGAGCAGCCCGAGACGCTCGTGGTCCCGGCCACCGCGCTGCTGGCTACCCCGGACGGCGGCTACGCCGTCGAGGTCTGGGACGGCGCATCGGCAACCCGCACCCCTGTCACGATCGGGCTGGTCGCCGACGCGCGAGCCCAGGTCCTTGCCAGCGGCGCGGACGCCGGCGGCGACGGCCGCGTGCTGGCCCCCGGCGACCTCGTGGTGCTCGCCCGATGACCGCGCCCGTCGTCGAGCT
>DAONOU010000253.1:0-3876 GCA_035409265.1 Arachnia sp.
CGGGGAGGATCTTCTCCGCGAGGTGACGGGTCACTCGCCCGTCGAGGATGGGCGCGTGGTCGTGCATGAGGTCCTCCCGACGGCGGCGGTGCTGTCCGCTCATCCTAGAGCGGTGGCGTTTGCCCGATCTGCTAGCATATGTTTTGGAGGTGCTAGCATGGCGACTATTACTATCAGGGCACTTAACGATGATGTGCGCGAGGCGCTGGGGCGGCGCGCGCAGCGACACGGCAGGTCGATGGAGGCTGAGGTCCGGGAGATTCTCGCCGAGCAGGTCAGGATGGACCTGGTATTCCCGAACGTGCTCATCGAGTTCCACGCCGCGATGCGCGAGGATCCGATCGAGTTCGTGATTCCAGAACGCACCTACGACGAGCCGCGGGTGAGCTTCTGATGAGGGTCGCGTTGGACACGAACGTCGTCTCGGAGTTGGCCAAGCCGGACTGCCACGAACGCGTGCTGTCCTGGGCGAGGCAGTTCCGGTCGGCGGAGCTTCTCCTCCCCTCGCCGTGCTGGGCGGAGATTCGCCGAGGGATCGACCTGCTCCCCGACGGGCGGCGGCGCCAAGACCTCTCGATCAGGCTCACGGCGATGGTGGACGGGATGGGTGGTGTGCTCTCGTTCGGGCGCCTAGAGGCAGAGCTGTATGGCGAGCTGATGAGTGAGCCCGGCGGCCCCCGTCCCACACTCGACGCCATGATCGCGGCGGTCTGCAAGGTGAACGACCTGCCGCTGGCCACCCGAAACGTCCGCGACTTCGACGGTTGCGGGATCGACGTCGTCGACCCGTGGGCGTAACCGTCGTGGATGCGTTGAAGGAAGCGGCGTGCGTCCACACTCGGTGGGAGGATGTGAAGAAGGCGCGTGCTAGCGCCGCCAAGGTCTCGGCGGGCAGCGGGATCGGCAGCGCGGACGAGGCGAACGAGAGATCGGAGTTGATCGTGACCGCTGTGAACTTGATTGCGTCGATCCCGGCGCGGGCGGAGACCGTCGACGAGGTCCGCGCGCTGCTCGTCGAGTACGGCGCGCACGTGCTCGCCATGCCGGGGGCCGAGCGCTTCGAGGTCTACGTCGACCGGGACAACCCGACGACGGTGGTCGTCGTCGAGCGCTACGCCGACGACAAGGCCTTCGCCGAGCACCTGGCCGACCCGGCCAACGCCGTCTTGAACGACGCCCTCGCGGATCTCACCGACGGCGGGTCGTCGCTCCAGTTCCTGACGCCCGCCTGAGCCGAGGCGCGGTCGCGCTCGTTAGGCTCTGGCACCCGGTTCCTGGACTGGGGTCAGCGTGGGGTGACCACCGCGCGGTCGCGCCCCGCGTGTGCCCAGGCTTCGCCGATGCGGTCGAGGGGGTAGGCGGTGTAGGGCGCGTCCAGAGTGCCGTCCGCGATGAGGGCGGCGACCTTCGGGAGCTCGGCGATCATCCGCTCGGTCGACACCGAACCCGCGCCGCTGCCGCTGATCCTGATTCGGCGGCTGCGCAGAAGGGTGGCGGGAACCGCGGCGTCGCTCCCGGCGACGGCGCCGATCTGAACGTATGAGATATCGGCGGTGTCGTCACCCAGGCCACGGCGGCCGAGGGCGGCGAAGGCGGCCTCGGCGACCGGGCCCCAGACGTAGTCGAGCACGAGATCGGGGGCGTCGGCGAGCGCGTTCGCGAGGGCGGCGTCGTCGGCGAGGGAGACAGCCACGGCCCCCGTGGTCGCGAGCCAGTCGAGGGGGTCGGCGCCGACCGGCAGCTCGATGCCGACGGGGGTGGAGAGCCGCTCGGCCACCGTGCCCCACGGGGCGCGGGGCCAGCCGTGTAGACCAGACGGCCGTCGGCGGTGCGGGCGACCGCGTCGACGCCGGGCACCAGCGGGTACGCGTGGCTGCTGCCGTAGTGGCGGCCGGTCGCGAGCGAACGGACCACCTGATGCAGCCCGGCGCCGACCAGTTCGAGGAGGTCGTGGCCGGGTAGCGGCTCGGGGTCGGGGAACTCCGCGCACAGAGGGACGGAGTCGGGGGCGGTGAGGATGGCGGCACGCATGGCTGCTCCTTAACTAAGTTAAATACTGGTGGGGTCAGTGTGCGCTTAACGACGTTAAGCTGTCAACCATGGCGAAGGGAATCACGCGGGAGCGCATCGTGATGGCGGCCCTCGACCTGCTCGACGAGCGGGGCATCGACGCGGTGACGGTTCGGGCCGTCGCGACGAGGCTCGACGTGAAGGCGCCCGCGCTGTACTGGCACGTCCGCAGCAAGCAGGAGCTGCTCGACGAGATGGGCACCGAGGTCCAGCGCCGCGTGCAGGCGGCGATGAGCGGGGCGCTTCCCGAGGGAGTCGGCTGGGTCGAAGGGCTCGCGCGCTACGGCCGCGCCCTCCGTTCGGAGTACTTGGCCCACCGCGACGGCGCCCGGACGTTCAGTGGAACGCGCCTCACAGACCCCGAGGTGCTGCGCGCGCAGGAGCCCTGGCTGGAGCGCTGGACGAGCGCCGGAGTCTCACTGGCCGCCGCCGTCGACGCCGCGGAGATCGTGACCGCGTTCGTCGTCGGCTTCGTGATCGAGGAGCAGGAGCGAGCGCAGTCGGCCGCCGCGGACCCGTCGCGCTACGCCGTCGAGGCGCGTGACGCCGCGCTCGGCGAGGGCGTCCCGCTCGTTGCCGCCACGGCTCACGTGCGCGACGAAGGCGACGCCCGCTTCGAGCGTCAGCTCGGGGTTGTCCTCGCGGGCGTCGCTAGCGCTGCTGCAGCCACAATGATGCGCCGGGAGCGGCGGACGGCTCAGCGAGCGCGGTAGGCCTCGATGGTCTCGATGATCGCCGGGCGGAGCTGAGCCGGGGTGATCACCTTGTCGACAGAGCCGACTCGGACCGCGCGGTGGATGCTGTGCACGCCGTCGAACTCGGCCGCGATCTCGGAGATCTTCTCCGCGCGCGCGGCGGCCTGGGCGTCGGCCAGGGCCAGCTGCAGCTCGCCGCGTTCCTCGACCGAGGCCGTGCGCAGGCGGGCGTCCAACTCCGCGACGCGGGGATCCGCCGCGGTGCGCTTCGCGACGTCGCCCGCGAACACCACCGCGGCGGCGGGGGCGCCGCCGATGACCGAGGCGTACGAGCCCTCGACCGCGAGCACGGTCATGTCCTCGTTCAGGCGCTTGGAGAACACCACGAACGCGCCGCCGTGGTAGCGGGAGATGACGACGAAGACGATCGGGCCCTGGAAGTTGACGATCGCGCGGCCGATCTCGGCGCCGTACTCCAGCTGAAGGTTCCGCATCGACTCGGGCGAGCCGTCGAAACCGGACAGGTTGGCGAGCACGACGACGGGGCGGTTGCCCGATGACGTGTTGATGGCGCGCGCGGCCTTCTTCGACGAGCGCGGGAACAGCGTTCCCGCGGTGAACGTGTCGGGGCCGTCGGTGGGCGGGAAACCCGCCCTGACGACGGGCTTCGACTCGATGCCCAGCACGCACACCGAGTGCCCGCCCATGCGGGCGTCCATGACGACGGCGGTCTCGGCCTCGGCCATGCCGGCCCAACGCTCGACCCGCGGGTAGTCCTGATCGCAGACGGCCGCGATCACCGTGCGGATGTCGAAGGCCTTCTTCCTGTCCGGGTTGTGCTCGGCGGAGAAGATCTGGCCCACCGTCGAGAAGTCGGAGCCCTCGCAGTGGTGCGGGAAGTCCGAGACGTCGCGGTCCGACGGGTCTGCCGTCTCCGCGCGCCGGGGTCCGGCCTCGCCGTCGGCCACGTAGGTGTGGTCGTAGTGCGAGAGCAGGATGCCCATCGCGGCGGCGAGATTCGGCGCCCAGTACTGCGCCTGGCCGTTGGGGCCCATCACGCGGTCGTAGCCGCCGATGCCGAAGTTGTCCTCGGCCGAGACGCCACCGGAGA
>DAONOU010000254.1:0-3843 GCA_035409265.1 Arachnia sp.
GCGCCGGTGACCGTCATCACCACCTGCGTGGACGGCACGCCGTCCGGAACGACGGTGTCGGCGTTCGCGTCGCTGTCGATCGCCCCGCCCATGGTGGTGTTCGCTCTCGACAACCGGGGCGGCATGATCGACCGGCTGCGCACGGCCGGCCGCGCCGGGATCAACATCCTGGCCGGAGACCAGGCGGGGATCGCTCAGCGCTTCGCGCGCCGCGACCTGGCCGACCGCTTCGCCGGGCTCGCCTGGCGCGACGACCACCACCTCCCCCGCTTCGACGGCGTCGCCGCCTGGTTGCGCTGCGAGCAGCTCACGTTCGAGCCGGGCGGCGACCACACCATCGTGCTAGGCACCGTCGCCGAGGCGGTCAGCGCCGACGCCCGCTCCTTGGCGTACCACATGCGCCAGTTCCGGAGCCTCTGACAACCGCTGGCACAATGGTCGCCATGACCAACGATCCGTACGCCGTCGACCGCGAACCTCCCGAGGACGCCCCGGTAGCGGGTCCGACGTTCGTCCCTCCGGCTCCCCAGCCGGTCGCCCCGGTCCCGGCACCCGCCGAGCCGCAGCAGCTGCGGTTTGCCCCCACCGAGCCCGCATACGAGTTCGGGGCGCCGACCTTCGACCCGCAGCACTACGGAGCCCAGACGCACGGCTACCAGCCCGACCCGCAGCAGCAGGCGGCGCGGTTCTATCAGGCGCCGGGCTATGGGCCGGATCAGGACCATCCGGCGGTGCGGCTTGCCCCGCTCCCCACGTGGTACGGGCGCCCGATCATCGACGACCCGAACGGCCCCGACGCCCCGCTCAAGGGCGCGAACCCCGTGGAGGCCTACGTGCGGTTCTGGAGGCGCGGCTTCACCTTCAGCGGGCGCGCGAGCAGGGCCGAGTACTGGTGGGCGGGCCTCGCGAACATCCTCGTGTTGTTCAGCGGAGCCATCGTCACGGCGATCGTGTCGAGCGTCTCCAACGGCGCGGCCGACGGCGTCGGCATCCTCGTCGGCCTCTACTTCCTCGCCGCCCTCGTCCCCAGCATCGCGGTGACGGTGCGTCGGCTGCACGACACCAACAACAGCGGGGGGTTGGCCGCGCTCGCGCTGATCCCCTACATCGGCTCGCTCATCGTCGCCATCCTCTGCGTCTTCGACAGCAAGGCCGAGGGCGCCCGCTTCGACCAGATCAACAAGCCGTAGGAGCATGCTCCTGGGCCGGGCAGCGCCGCGATGTCGTTCGCGACGCTGCCCGGCCCGGGATCACTGCAGCACGGACGCGATCGACTCCCGGAGGACCGGGTCCGTCGTGAGATCGGCCACGCGGCGCCCCTCCCCCGGGGTCGCCTGACGCTCCCGGTAGGCGGCGACGATCTGGGCGATAGCCTCTTCGTCGCTCAGCTCGCCGGTGTCGACCACGAGATCGAAGTTCTTCTCGTCGGCCCACCCCGCGCCGTAGATCCGCTTCGTGAACCGCGCGCGCGTCTTGTCGTCGCGCTTGATCTTCTCCGCGGCCTCCTCCTCGCTGATCCCGTCGCGCAACGCGATCCGATGCGCCCGCACCGCGAGCGGCGCGGTGACGAACACGTCGAGCGAGTCGGAGAAATCACCGAGGACGGCGAAGCCGCCACGACCGAGGATCACGACGTCTCCCTCGGCGGCGATCGCCTCTATGGTCTTGTTCATCCACTCGATGGTCCAGACGCTGTCCTCTTGGTACAGCTCCCAGAAGCCGGGCGCCTTGTCGCCGTAGAGGTTGTCGAGATGGATCAAGCCGTACTGCTTGATGACGCCGTTGATGGTGGACTTGTCGGCGAACTTCCAGCCGAGTTCCTTCGCCAGCCCACGGGCGATGCGGCCGCCGTGGCTGCCCAGCTGACGCGAAACGGTGATGACGGACACGATTCCTCCTATACACCCGCCTTGTTCTGACACGACGGGACATGCTCGATTCTAGTGATGTCCCGGAATACGGAGGCTGCGGGCGGGCCGCAGCCGCGGCCCGCCCGGCTCAGCCTCCGCTTCTCACTCCTCGCGCTGGAACGACATCGTCGCGGCGTAGAGGCCGGACTCCGAGGGCCAGCGGGAGGTGATCGCCTTCAGGCGGGTGTAGAACTTCACGCCCTCGGGGCCGTGGATGTGGGTGTCGCCGATCAGCGACTTCTTCCACCCACCGAAGGAGTAGTAGGCGACCGGGGTCGGGATCGGCACGTTCACGCCGACCATGCCGGCGTCGACGTCCAGCTGGAAGCGGCGCGCGGTGCCGCCGTCGTTGGTGAAGATGGCCGCGCCGTTGCCGAACGGGCCGGAGTTCACCAGCTCGATGGCCTCCTCGTAGGTGTCGGCGTGCACGATGGTCAGCACCGGCCCGAAGACCTCCTCGCAGTAGGCCTTGCACTGCAGCGGGACGTCGTCGAGGATCGTCGGGCCGACCCAGAAGCCGTCCTCGTAGCCGTCCACCGTGAGCCCTCGGCCGTCGCGCACGACGGTGGCGCCGGCCTCCTCGGCCTCGGTGATCCAGTCGGTGATGCGCTGCTGGTCCTTCTTGGTGATGACCGGGCCCATGTTCACGCCCTTGTCGAGGCCGTATCCGACCTGGATCTTGTCGGCGTGCTTCTTGACCATCTCGGCGAGCTGCGGGCCGATGCCGCCGACGGCGACGACGACGGGCAGCGCCATGCAGCGCTCGCCCGCGGCGCCGAAGGCCGCGGCGGAGATGTGGCCGGCCGCGAAGTCGAGGTCGGCGTCGGGCATCACGATCGCGTGGTTGTTCGCGCCGCCGAGCGCCTGGACGCGCTTGCCGGTGGCGGTGCCGCGCTCCATGACGATCTCGGCGACCGGCGTGGAGCCGACGAACGAGATGGCGTCGATGCCGGGGTGCTCCAGCATGTCGGTGACCATGTGGCGGGTGCCGGAGAGGACGTTGAACAGGCCGTCGGGCAGGCCGGCCTGCTTGTAGAGGTCGGCCATCAGCAGCGACGCGGTGGGCGTCGGGCTGGCGGGCTTCAGGATGAACGCGTTGCCGGTGGCGAGGGCGACCGGGTGCATCCACATCGGGACCATCACGGGGAAGTTGAACGGGCAGATGCCCGCGACGACGCCGACGGGCTGGCGCACGGTGTGGATGTCCACGCCGGTCGCGATGTCGAACGAGTACTCGCCCTTCAGCGCGGCGTTGATGCCGCACGCGAAGTCGAGGGTCTCGCGGCCGCGCTGGATCTCGCCGAGGGCGTCGCCGTAGTCCTTGCCGTGCTCGTTGACGATGGACTTGGCCAGCGCGTCCTGGTTCGCGAGGACCAGCTCGCGCATCTTGAACATGATCGCGGTGCGCTTGGCCAGGGAGACCTTCGCCCACTTCTTCTGGGCCGCGCGGGCCACGGCGACGGCGTGGTCGAGGTCGGCCTTGCTCGCGGCGAGCAGCTCGGCGTCAACCTTGCCCGTTGCCGGGTTCTCGACGGGGATCCGCCCCGCCGGCTCGCCCTCGTACGGGGCCCCGTCGATCCAATGCGTGATGGTCTGGGTCATAGTCCAGCGCCTTCCTGTCCTGTTGCGGCTTCGCTACCGGGTTATTTGTATAGACAATAACATCGCGGGTAGGGCGGTTCAAGCCCGTCCACGTGGCAATCTCGCCACATTTGTCAGGTGAAAACGGCGCAGCCGCCCACCTCAAGCAGATCGAGATCCTCGGAAAACCGCCGGATGATCCGCGGCTTGTCGAGGCCCGTCCCACCCTTGAACACAACCTCACCCGGTTGAGCGGCGACGATGGACCGCAGGGCCTCGCACACCCAGTAGTCCTTCTCCACCGCGAGCGGCTGCACGCCAAGGCCTTCCACGGCTGCGAGGATAGCCCCGC
>DAONOU010000255.1:0-3821 GCA_035409265.1 Arachnia sp.
GCGCCGACGCGCTGCCGGGCGCACGAAGCCCTTGCATTACTCTCGGGGGCGTCAACTCCTGAAATGAAGCTACTGAAGAGGACCTCCATGCGTCGCACCCTCGCCGTCGGCATCTTCGCCGCCCTCGCCCTCACCGCCTGCGGCGGCCAGACCGCCGCACCCGGCTCGCCGGAGTCCACACCCGCCGAGACCACTCCGGCTGTCGAGTCCACCGACCGCACGTTCGACACCTCGGGCGTGCAGAAGGTCGACGAGATCGCGGCGCTCGTTCCCGCGGCCGTCGCCGAGCGCGGCACGCTCCTCATCGGCGCGTCGGCCGACTACGCCCCGGCCGAGTTCCGCGCCGACGACCTCAAGACCTACATCGGCTACGACGTCGACCTCGGCCGCGCGCTCGGCAAGGTGCTGGGCCTTGACGCCCAGGTCCAGGACGCCGAGTTCGCGTCGCTGATCCCCGCGATCGGCACCACGACCGACGTCGGCATCTCGTCGTTCACCATCCGCCCCGACCGCCTCGAGGCCGCGAACATGATCTCGTACATCACCGTCGGCTCCAGCTACGCGGTGAAGACGGGCAATCCCGACGGCTTCGACCCCGAGGACGTGTGCGGGAAGTCCATCGCCGTCCAGACCGGCACCTGGCAGGAAGAGGAGCTGACGGACGTGTTCGACAAGGCCTGCACCGATGCGGGCAAGGAGAAGATCGAGATCCTGAGCTACGCGCGCCAGTCCGACGCCACGACCAACGTGGTCGGGGGCAAGGCCGCGGCGTTCTACGCCGACTCCACCGTCGCCGGCTACGCCTCCGCGCTGACCAGCGGGCAGCTCGAGGTCGTCGGCGGCATCCGCGACGCGGCCCCGCAGGGCATCGTCGTCGCCAAGAACGACGCAGCGCTGACCGAGGCCATGCAGAAGGCCATGCAGCACCTGATGGACGACGGCACCTGGAAGGCGATCCTGGACAGCTGGGGCGTCGAGGGCGCGCTGGAAACGGCCGAACTCAACCCGTCCGCCTGATCCTGACATGTCCCGCACGCCGGAACTGATCCAGGCCCGCCCAGTCCCCAGACCCAGCGTCTGGATCTGGGCGGGCATCGTCCTGCTGTTCGCCGCCCTGTTCATCTACGGGCTCTTCACCAACGAGAACTACCGCTGGGACGTTGTCGGGCAGCACCTGTTCGACCCACGGATCCTCGCCGGCGTCGGCTGGACGCTGCTGCTGACGGTGGCGGCGATGCTGCTCGGCATCGTGATGGCGCTGACCATGGCCATCATGCGGATGGGCACGAACCCGATCCTGCGCGGCGTGTCCTGGGCCTACATCTGGTTCTTCCGCGGCACCCCCGTCATCACCCAGCTCACGTTCTGGGGCCTGTTGGGCGTGCTGTATCCAAAGATCGTGCTCGGCATCCCGTTCGGCCCGGAGTGGGCGATCGACGTGAATGACGTGATGCGCGGCGGCCTGATCGCGGCCATCCTCGGCCTGGGTCTGAACGAGGGCGCGTACCTGTCGGAGATCGTGCGCTCCGGGCTCAACTCCGTCGACAAGGGCCAATGGGAGGCGTCGACGGCGCTGGGCATGAAGCGCGGGACGACGCTGCGCCGGATCGTCATCCCGCAGGCCATGCGGGTGATCGTGCCGCCCACCGGCAACGAGACCATCTCGATGCTGAAGACGACGTCGCTGGTGATGGCGGTGCCGTTCATGATGGAGCTGCAGTTCGTCAGCGGCGCCATCGGCAACAAGCTGTTCCTGCCCGTTCCCCTGCTGCTCGTCGCGGCGATCTGGTACCTGGTGATCACGTCGATCCTGATGGTCGGCCAGGCGCGGCTGGAGGCGTTCTACGGCAAGGGCTTCGACGACGAGCGCCCGCTCGTCCGCGCGAAGGGGATGTCGCGGCGCCAGCAGGCGATCCTCACCGCTCACACCGTCCGCGATACCCCGAACCTGGATGTGACCCCATGACCGCGATGGTGGATGTGCGCGATGTGCACAAGCTCTTCGGCGACCTTCACGTGCTGAAGGGCGTCGACCTGACCGTGCAACGCGGCGAGGTGTGCGTCCTGCTCGGCCCCTCGGGTTCCGGCAAGTCGACGCTGATCCGCTGCATCAACGAGTTGGAGCAGATCAACGCCGGCCGGCTGTACGTCGACGGCGAGCTGATGGGCCTGCGCGAGGTCAACGGGAAGCTGCACCGCCTCTCCGACAAGGAGATCGCCGCGCAGCGCGCGAAGGTCGGCATGGTGTTCCAGCGCTTCAACCTGTTCCCGCACATGACCGCGCTGGGCAACGTCGTCGAGGCGCAGCGCCAGGTGCTGCGGCGCTCCAAGGCCGACGCCGAGGCGCGCGCCCACGAGGAGCTGACCAAGGTCGGCCTCGCCGACCGCATGGACCACTACCCCGCGCAGCTCTCGGGCGGCCAGCAGCAGCGCGTCGCGATCGCCCGCGCGTTGGCGATGGATCCGCAGCTGATGCTGTTCGACGAGCCGACATCGGCCCTCGACCCCGAGCTGGTCGGCGAGGTGCTGAACGTGATGAAGGCGCTCGCCGACTCGGGCATGACGATGATCGTGGTGACGCACGAGGTCGGCTTCGCCCGCGAGGTCGCCGACCAGGTGGTGTTCATGGACGACGGCGCCATCGTCGAGCGCGGCACCCCCGCCCAAGTCATCGACAACCCGCAGAACCCCCGCACCCAGGGCTTCTTCGCCAAGGTGCTGTAGCCCGCTCTCCGTCGCCCTAGCGATCTTGGTCGCTAGCGATCCTTGGTCGCTAGGGACGGTCGGTGAAGGCCGGTGGGCGGCGCTCGCGGAAGGCGCGCATGCCCTCCTGGAGGTCCGGGCCGTCGGCGGCCCGCAGCACCCAGCCGATCGCGGTCTCCGCGGGAAGATCCCGCGCGACGAGGCCGTCGACGATCTCCTTCGACGCCCGCAGCGTCAACTGGCTCAGCGCCGTCATCGACGCCGCCAACTCCCGCGCCCGAACGAACGCCTCGCCCGTCGGAACGACCTCGTTCAGCAGACCGACGGCGAGCGCGCGGGCGGCGTCGATCCGACGAGCAGTGAACAGCAGCTCCTTGGTGACGGACGGGCCCATGAGGTCGATCATGCGCTGGGTCGCCGAGACGGGATACACGATCCCGAGCCGCGCCGGCGGGACCGAGAAAGACGACCCCTCCCCCGCGATCCGCAGGTCCGCGGCCAGCGCCAGCTCACACCCGCCGCCATGGCAGTGCCCCTCGATGGCCGCGATCACCGGCTTCGGGCTGTTCGCGATGGCCTGTTCCGCCGTGATCGGCCGCTCCGCGTGGGCCTGTCCGTCGAGGCCCGCGATGTCGGATCCCGCGCAGAACGAGTCTCCCTCGCCCCTGATGATGGTGACCAGAACACCATCGTCCGCGTCTACCTCAGCCATCAGCCGCGGCACGGCATCCCACATCGCGTCCGTCATGGAGTTGTGCTTCTCCGGCCGCGCGATCGTGATCACCGCGACGGCCCCGTCCCTGGTCAGCTGAACCTCACCCATGCGCCCATCTTGGCGCAGGCGCGCGTCAGATGCAGGGATCGAAGGCGTCCTCGTCGAAGGTCTGGATCATGTCGAAGGCGGGCAGGGACGACGGCGGGACGTTGACCACCTTGGCGGGCACGCCCGCGACCGTCGTGTGGGCCGGCACGTCCTTCAGCACGACCGAGCCGGCACCGATCTTCGCGCCCTCCCCGATGCGGATGTTGCCGAGCACCTTCGCACCCGCGCCGATCATCACGCCCCGGCCGACCTTCGGGTGACGGTCGCCGCCCTCCTTGCCGGAGCCGCCGAGCGT
>DAONOU010000256.1:0-3816 GCA_035409265.1 Arachnia sp.
GGGCACCGTCGGTCACCGCTTCTACGCGGGCTGCCAGAACGTCGACACCGTCGAGGCCGTCGCGGCCGAGCACGCCCGTGAGCTGTTCGGCGCGGAGTACGCCTACGTCCAGCCCCACTCGGGCATCGACGCCAACCTGACCGCCTACTGGGCGATCCTGGCGCACAAGATCGAGAAGCCGGCCCTGGCCGAGTTCGGCGCGAAGGGCGTCGCCGAACTCTCCGAGGCCGACTGGGAGACCCTGCGCCACCGCTTCGGCGAGCAGCGCCTGCTGGGCATGTCGCTCGACGCCGGCGGCCACCTCACGCACGGCTTCCGCCCGAACGTCTCCGGCAAGATGTTCCACCAGCGCCACTACGGCACGGACCCCGAGACCCAGCTCCTCGACTACGACGCCGTCGCCGCCCAGGCGCGCGAGTTCAAGCCGCTGATCCTGGTGGCCGGCTACTCCGCGTACCCGCGCCGGGTCAACTTCGCGAAGATGCGCGAGATCGCCGACGAGGTGGGCGCGGTCCTCATGGTCGACATGGCCCACTTCGCGGGCCTCGTGGCCGGCAAGGTGTTCACCGGCGAGGAGGACCCTGTCCCCTTCGCGCACGTGGTGACGACGACGACGCACAAGTCCCTGCGCGGCCCGCGCGGCGGCATGGTGCTGGCCACCGAGGAGTACGCGCCGTCGGTGGATCGCGGCTGCCCGCTCGTACTCGGCGGCCCGCTGTCGCACGTGATGGCCGCCAAGGCGGTCGCGCTGGCCGAGGCCCGCACCGCGGAGTTCCGCGCCTACGCGCAGGCCGTGGCCGACAACGCCAAGGCGCTGGCCGAAGGCCTGCTCAGCCGAGGCGTGAACCTGGTCACCGGCGGCACCGACAACCACATCGTCCTGCTGGACGTGAACAGCTTCGGGCTGACCGGCCGCCAGGCCGAGGCCGCGCTGCTGGAGTCGGGCATCGTCACCAACCGCAACTCGGTGCCGAACGACCCGAACGGCGCCTGGTACACCTCCGGCGTGCGGGTGGGCACCCCGGCGCTCACCTCGCGCGGCTTCACGGCCTCCGACATGGACGCCGTCGCCGACCTGATCGCCGGCGTCCTGCGCAGCACCACACCGACCACCACGTCGGCGGGGGCCCCGAGCAAGGCGAAGTACGATCTGTCCGACGATGTGCGCCAGTCGACCCTCGACGGCGCCTCCGCCCTCGTCGGCGCGCACCCCCTCTACCCGGGCCTGGAGCTGTAGCGGGACGTCGCCGCTTCCATCCTGGCGGGTCGTCACCACCGGCTGACGGCGGACGGGGCCAGCCTCAGTTCGTTGGCGACCCTATGTCTGTTGGCAGAAGCGCGGCGACGGCGATGGCGGCGACGCCCTCGCCTCGGCCGGTGAGGCCCAGGCCGTCTGTGGTGGTGGCGCTGACGGTGACGGGGGCGCTGAGGGCGGCGGACATGGCGGCTTCGGCGTCGGCCCGGCGGGGGGACAACTTGGGGCGGTTGCCGATCACCTGAACGGACACGTTGCCGATCTCGAAGCCCGCCGCGCGAACCCGGCGGGCGGTCTCGGCGAGGAACGCGACGCCTCCGGCGCCCGCCCACTCGGGCTCCGCCGTGCCGTAGTTCGAGCCGAGGTCACCGAGGCCTGCGGCGCTCAGCAACGCGTCGCACGCGGCGTGGCAGGCGACATCGCCGTCGGAGTGGCCCGCCAGGCCCGCGGGCTCGTCCGGGAAGTGCAGCCCGGCAACCCACATCGGCACGCCCGGCTCCAGCCGGTGCACGTCGCTCCCGATCCCGACCCTCATCGTCGTCCCCTCTCCTCAACTTCCCGTGCACAGATCTCCGTATGCGTTGAGGAAGGGCTATATGGCTCTTCCTCAACGCATACGGAGATTTGTGCACGCCTCACGGTTGTCGGTGCTTCTGTTCGCCGAGAATCGCCCGGGCCAGGATCAGGTCGACCGGCTCGGTGATCTTCATCGCGTCCCGGTGCCCGGGGACGAGCGTGACCGCATGGCCCGCGTGCTCGCAGACGGACGCGTCGTCGGTCACCTCGACGCCGTCGGCGGCGACGCGCTCGTGCGCGGCGCGCAACACCCCCAGGCGCGCCCCCTGGGGGGTTTGGACGGCGCGCAGTTCGGCGCGGTCGACGATGGAGTTGGCGTCCCCATCGACCCGCCGGATGGAGTCGACGACGGGGACCACCGGAATGGCGGCATCGGCGCCGCCCCGGACGGCATCGGCGACGGCCCGCACGACCTCGGGGGGCACTAGGCACCGCGCGGCGTCGTGCACGAGCACGACGGCCTCATCGGGCGCCTCCAGCGCCGCCAGCCCGAGCCGCACCGACTCCTGGCGGGTCTCGCCGCCGGGCACCAGCGTTGTGGTTTCGACCAGCGAAGAGAACAGTGCCGCGCGGAAGGCGGGCTCGTGATCGGCGGGGACGGTGACGACGACCCGCTCGACGCCGCCGGCCCGCAGCGCGTCGACCGCGCGGCGGACGAGGGGCACGCCGTCGAGCTCCACCAGCGCCTTGGGGACGGCGGCGCCGAGCCGGGAACCAGAACCGGCCGCCACCACAACGGCGACGACCGGCGCATCAGTAAATGACACTTCTGTTATTTTCTCGAATTGTCTTGGCGACGATGGAGGAATTAGGAGGCGAGCACCTCGTCGAGCATGATCTCCGCCTTGTCCTCCTCGACCTTTTCGGCGAGCGCCAATTCGGCGACCAGAATGGAACGGGCCTTGGCCAGCATTCGCTTCTCGCCGGCCGAGAGGCCCTTGTCGCGGTCGCGACGCCAGAGGTCGCGGACGACCTCGGACACCTTGATCACGTTGCCGGAGTGGAGCTTCTCCATGTTCGCCTTGAAGCGGCGCGACCAGTTGGCCGGCTCCTCCGTGTGCTCGGCGCGCAGCACCGAGAACACTTTCTCCAGCCCGTCCGCGTCGACCACGTCACGTACACCCACCAGGTCCAGGTTGCAGGCGGGCACCTTGATCACCAAGTCGTTTTGGCCGATTACGCGCAATACGAGGAAGAGCTTGTCCTCACCCTTGATGGTCCGGTTCTCGATGTCTTCGATGACGGCCGTCCCATGATTGGGGTAAACAACCGTCTCACCGATCGAAAAAGTCATACTCAGAGACCCCTTTCCAAGATTCAATTCTAGCAGGTGAACCAGCCGACCCCCAGGGTCGCTCAGTGGGAGAGACAGCCTCCACGCCGGGCTCGCGCGCCCCGAAGCCATCCGCGCCCGCCGAATGCGTCGCACAAGGGCCCGCAAGTGGCTACTATGGCCCCACCTACTGGCATGCCCTCGGAGGACACATGAGCAAGCCCATGCGCCGCGCCGCGGCCGTCGTCGCGACCGCAGCGCTCGCGGTCTCCCTCAGCGCATGCACCGGCGGCCGATGGGTGCAGGAAGCCCCGCCCGCGGCCGGCACGCAGACCGACGCGGCCGACGGCGCCATCAAGCTGCGCAACTTCGTGGTCGTCTCCGACAAGAGCGGCGAGGCCATCCTCGTCGGCGGCATCACGTCGCGCGACGCGGCCAACGAGGTCACCGCGATCGGCGTCACCGCCCAGGCCGAGGACGGCTCGTTCGGCGCCCAGCAGGTCGTCGAGTTCTCCGAGCAGATCCCCCGGGGCCAGACCGTCACGCTCGACGGCACGCGCACCAAGTTACCGATCCCGACCTGATCCTCGGCCGCCTCGCCAGCGTCACCGTCGGCTTCGCCGACGGCCAGACCGCCAGCCTCCAGGTTCCCGTGTACTCCTCCGAGCACGCCGACTTCGCCGAGGCCTGGAACAGCGTCTGGGCCTGACCG
>DAONOU010000257.1:0-3813 GCA_035409265.1 Arachnia sp.
GCCCGCGCGGAGCGCGCCGAGCACGGGCGAGGCCTTTGCGAGACCACTGACCACGCAGATCCGGCGCGGCACCCGCTGCAGCTCGGCCGGGGTCATTCCGGTGGCCCTGCGGTTGATGTCGAGGTCCCGGTAGGAGCCGTCCTCGCGGAGCATCACGGTGCAGACGTCGCCGACCACGCCCTGGCGCTGCAGGTCGTCGAGGTCGTCGGGGTTCAGGTAGTTCGAGGCGTAGACATGGCTCTGAAGGTCGGCACCCAGGGCGCCGACGCCGAACAGCGCGATCCGGCAGCTGTCGCGCACCCGCAGGATGTGCCGGGTGCTGCGTTCGCGCCACATCGCCTCGCGGGTGGCCGGGTCGTCGAAGAACGCCGGCAGCGCGAGCAGCTGCTCCTGCCCGCGGAACGCGTCGGCGAACCGGTGCAGGATGCTGCCGACATAGGGCAGTCCCGTCGTCTGGTGGTTCGCGCCGCCGTTCAGCCCGATGACGGTCACGCCGGACAGGTCGCGGGGGCGCAGATGCGTGGCGATCGCCGACGTCGTCGTCCCCCAGGCGACGCCGACGGTGTCGCCGTCGGTCACGAGCTCGCCGAGGATGTCCGCGGCGGTGCGCGCTACCTGGTCGAGCCGGAAGACGTTGCTCGCGCCAGGACGCACCTGGACGATGTGGGCGTTGACGCGGAAGTGCTGTTGGAACAGGTCGGCGAGGCGGCCGAGCGGGCGGTCGGGGTCGACGATGGTGACCCGGACGAGGCCGCGCTCGCGGGCCTCCTTGAGCAGGCGCGAGACCGTCGATCGCGACACCCCGAGGTGGTGCGCGATGGCATCCATCGTCTCCGCTTGCACGTAATACATCCGCGCGACGGTGATCAGTGCTTCACTGCTCTTGTCGGCCATCAACGCCCTCCCGTCGCCGTGCGGTGCATCCCCGCCACGCTACGACGGAGCATAGTGCACGAACGTGCATAGAGCTTGCGCTAAACGTGCAGAGGCGGAAATGTTGCCCTCACAAGCAAAGGAGCCAACATGAGCGTACTTACACCCGAACAGCGCGCCTCCTCTCTCGAGGCCATGAAGTCCGAAACCTTCGACGTCCTGGTGATCGGCGGCGGCGTCACCGGCGCGGGCATCGCCCTCGACGCCGCGGCCCGCGGCCTCAAGACGGCCGTCATCGAGGGACAGGACTGGGCGTCCGGCACGTCGTCGCGGTCCTCGCGCCTGGTCCACGGCGGCCTGCGCTACCTCTACAACCTCGACTTCAAGCTGGTCGCCGAGGCGCTCAAGGAGCGCGGCCGCCTGCTGTCGCACATCGCCCCCCACCTCGTCGAGGCGCAGCCGTTCCTGTGGCCGCTGAAGCAGCCGGTGATCGAGCGCGCGTACTCGGCCGTCGGCGTCGGCATGTACGACGCGTTGGCCGTCATCGGCGCGGGCGGTCACAAGACGGTGCCGCTCCAGAAGCACCTCTCCAAGAAGGGCGCCATGCGCCGCTTCCCCGAGGTCAAGCAGAACGCCCTGCGCGGCGCGATCGAGTTCTACGACGCCCGCGTCGACGACGCCCGCCTCGTCATCACGCTGGTGCGCACCGCGCTCAAGTACGGCGCCGAGGCCGCGAGCCGCGTCCGCGTCACCGGCATCCTCAAGGACTCCCGCGGCCACGCGACGGGTGTCTCCGCCGTCGACCTCGAGTCGGGCGAGGAGCTCACCATCAAGGCCAAGCGCCTCATCAACGCGACGGGCGTGTGGACCGAGGAGACCCAGGACATGGCCGGCGGCACCGGTGGCCTCAAGGTGCTGGCGTCGAAGGGCATCCACATCGTCATCCCGCGCGAGCGGATCAAGGCCACCTCGGGCATGTTCCTGCGCACCGAGAAGTCCGTGCTCTTCATCATCCCGTGGCAGCACTACTGGGTGATCGGCACCACCGACACCGCGTGGCACGAGCAGCTGAAGCACCCGGTCCCGACGTCGGCCGACATCGACTACGTGCTCGACCACGCCAACGAGGTGCTCGACAAGCCGCTGACCCGCGCCGACATCATCGGCACCTATGCCGGCCTGCGCCCGCTGCTGCAGCCGCGGGTGCTCGACGAGTCGAAGTCGACGAAGGTCTCCCGCGAGCACACCGTGACCGAGGTCATCCCCGGCATGGTCGCGATCGCCGGCGGGAAGCTCACCACCTACCGCGTGATGGCGGAGGACGCCGTCGACTTCGCGCTGGGCAAGGAGCTCGCGAAGGCCAAGCCGTCAATCACCTTCGACCTCCAGCTCATGGGTGCCGACGGCCTGGACGCCACGCGCAACCAGTCCGCCCGCCTGGGCGCCAAGTATGGGTTCGATGCCGATCGAATGAAGCACCTGCTTTCGCGCTACGGCTCCGAGGTCACCGAGCTGCTCGCCATGATCGACGCCGACCCCAGCCTCGGCGAGCCGCTGAAGGCCGCGCCGCAGTTCCTGCGCGCCGAGGTCGCGCGCGCCTGCGCCGCCGAGGGCGCCCTCCACCTGGAGGACATCTTCGTGGCCCGCGTCCGCCTCAACTCCGAGTCGCGGGATCGCGGCGGAGCCGCGGTCGACGAGGTGGCGGAGATCGCCGCGGGCGTCCTCGGCTGGGACGAGGCCCGCACCGCGAAGGAGAAGGCGAACTACCGCGCCCGGATCGCCGCCGAGCTCGCGGCCGAGGACCAGGCGACCGACGACGCGGCCTCCGCCGCCCGGATGAAGGCCGAGGACATCGTCGGCTGACGCTCCTTGAGTCGATCCCCGGCGCTTCGCGCCGGGGATCGGCTCACGGAGCGTGAGGGGCGTCAGTGGGCTTTCTTGCGCGGGATCAGGTGCAGGATCGCGACGACGACGGCTCCCGCCATCAGGCCGAAGAGCGCGGAGGCGAGCGTGTTGACCAGCCAGCCGACGAAGCCGCCGGCGGCGGCGATCGCCTCGTGCTCCAGGTGGTGGACGAAGCTGTAGAGCGGCGTGAAACCCAGCGTGTTCATGCCGGCGAGCAGGATGTGGCCGCCGACCCACAGCATGGCCGCGATGCCGACGGTGCTCAGCACGCTCAGCACCTTCGGCATCGCCTTGACGAGGCCCTGGCCGAGGCGCTCGGTCCGCTTGCTTCCCGCCAGCTTGAGCCCGACGTCGTCCATCTTCACGATGAGGCCGACGACGCCGTATACCAGCGCCGTGATCAGCAGCGCGACGACGACGAGCGACCCGGTCCGCAGCCAGATGTTGAGGTCGGCGACCTCGTTCAGCGAGATCACCATGATCTCGGCCGACAGGATGAAGTCGGTGCGGATCGCGCCCGACACCATGGTCTTCTCGTAGTCGCTGCCGCGCACCGTCGCCGGCGCCTCCTTGGCGTGCGACTTCCCGCTGACCAGCTCCCAGATCTTCTCCGCGCCCTCGAACGACAGGTACAGGCCGCCGCACATCAGCAGCGGCGTGAGCAGCCACGGCGCGAGCCAGCTCATCAGCAGGATGGCGGGGAGGATGAAGACGATCTTGTTGATGATCGAGCCCTTGGCGATCTTCCAGATCACCGGCAGCTCCCGGTCCGGGGTGAACCCCTGCACGTAGCGCGGGGTCACCGCCGCGTCGTCGACCACGACACCCACGGCCTTGGCCGACGCCTTCCCGGCCGCGGCGGCCACGTCGTCCACGGACGCCGCCGCGGCGCGCGCGATCACCGCGATGTCGTCCAGAAGCGCTGCGAGTCCGCCTGCCATGTGGTGTCCTTCCTATCGACCCAGCAATCCTATGTTCCCTGGACATAACGCCGAAGATATTGAGAGTTCAGATCGCCCGCATGGTGCGCCGCAG
>DAONOU010000258.1:0-3810 GCA_035409265.1 Arachnia sp.
CGCCGATCACGACCGAGGTGGCGTGGTCGAACATGATGCCCTTGCCGATCCGGGCGCCGGGGTGGATGTCGACGGCGAACACCTCGGAGATGCGGCTCTGGAGGTACCACGCCAGCGGCTTGCGTCCCTGGAGCCAGTAGTGATGCGCGACGCGGTAGGCCTGGATGGCCTGGAAGCCCTTGAAGTACAGGAGCGGGTTCGCGTAGCCGGGGCAGGCGGGGTCTCGCGAGACCACGGCCTGCAGGTCCGCGAGGATCGCGCGCTGGATGCACTCGTCCTCGTTCAGCACCTGGAGGATGATGTCGCGCACGCCGAGCGCCGGCAGCGTCGAGTTGTCGAGCTTGCTCGCCAGGAGGTAGCTGAGCGACTCCTCGATGTCGGGCTGGCTGAGCACCGTCGCGTACAGGAAGCCGGCGAGCAGCGGCTCGCGCTCCGCCGCTCGGGCGCACTCGGACTTGATGGCCAACCAGACCTGGTCGTCGGGGACGATGCGCGCGGGATCCATGGGCCCTCCTTGGGCGATGCTCCGGCCCAGGCTACTCACCCTGCCGGGCGCGCGCCGTCGATCGCCCGCCGCGTTCGCCGTCAGCCGACGAGCACCGAGGGCACATTCGGACCCTCCCCCCTCGCCGAAAGTGGGCACTCGACTAACGAATGGCGGGCCTTTTTCGGCCGGTGACTACGATCGAAGCCATGGCAGACATCGCCCTGACCGACCACGACGTGCCGGCCGCCGACGAACTCATCGCCCTCTACAGCAGCGTCGGCTGGAGCGCGTACACGCGCGACCCCGTCCTGCTGCACGACGCCGTCGCCCGCTCCCTCCGCCTCGCCAGCAGGCGTTCTACCACCAGATGGGGTTCATGGAGATCCGCGAGATGAACCACCCCATCCGCGCCTTCGTGCGGTTCAACTAGCGTCGCCGACGCGCCCCCGCCGATAGACTCACGCCATGTCAGCCGCCGTCGTCTGCCTGACGCTCCTGGTCTGCGCGATCCTCACGTGGTCGGGCGTCGCGAAACTTCGCGCCCCCGGCTCCGTCGACCGCGCGATGCGGCAGCTCCGCGTGCCCGCGCCGCTCGCCGGGCGCTCGCTGCAGCGGGCGATCCCCTGGGCCGAGATCCTGCTCGCCCTCGCCCTCCTCCTGCTCGCCGGATTCTGGGCCGTGGTCGCCTGGGCCGCGGCCCTCACGCTGTTCATGGTGTACCTCGTCCTCATCACGCGCGCCGCCGCGCAGCCGATCAAGGTCAGCTGCAACTGCTTCGGCATCACCAGCGCGCCCGTCACCAAGTGGACCGTGGCGCGCAACGCGCTGCTCGCCTCCGGCGCCGTCGTCGGCCTCATCACCGCGCTCACCGTTCCCGGCTCCCTCCTCCAGCACGTGTTCTCCCTCGACGCCTCCGGCTGGATGCTCGTCTTCGTCGTCGCGCTGATCGGGGCGACGGCGTTCGCGCTCGGGCGCGACTTCGCGGGAGGGACGGCCCCGTCGCCGGGCCCGAAGGGGCCGTCGCGTTGACGGATCGGCGCCTGCGACCGGCCTGACGACGCCGCCGTCGGACAACTCGGATGCCCAGGAATCTTCCAAATGCCCCTGGGTGTGACAGAGTAGGGGTGTGCGCGCCGTCAGTTTCGGCCGCATTGCCTGAAGAAAGTAGTACAAGCAGCATGGCACAAGGGACCGTCAAGTGGTTCAACAGCGAAAAGGGCTTCGGCTTCATCGCACCCGACGATGGTGGCAAGGACCTCTTCGTCCACCACACCTCGATTCAGACCCGCGGATTCCGCACCCTCGATGAGGGTCAGCAGGTCGAGTTCGAGGTCGAGCAGGGCGACAAGGGCCTGCAGGCAGTGAACGTCACCGCCCTCTGACCCCAGACCCCGACGCGAACGCCCCGGCACTGCCGGGGCGTTCGTGCTTTCGTCGGCGCGATCGTCCTGCGCCGGCACGACCGCGGCCGGCGCTGGAGCTCAGCGGGCTCGGGCGCGTGACCCTCCCCGGTACCGCCGCGGCGTTCCCACGTAGCGGCGCCAGCCGCGCGCGAGCATCGCGACGATAAGCTCACCGAGGGCTCTCCGCCACCAGAGACTGAGCCGGTCAGCGCAGCGCGAGCGTCTCCACAGACTGGCCGGTGACCTCGGCTATCAGGTCGAAGTCCTTATCCACTGCCAGCACCGTCAGTCCGGCCTTCTCCGCCGTCGCGGCGATGAGGAGGTCTGGAATGGACGGGGCGCGGTGGTGCCCCTGATCGGCGAGTAGCATCTGCACCTCCCACGCGCGATCCTCCATCGATGGAGTCAGCCGTTCAAGCGGCATCAGCGACAACGGGGGCACTGCCAAGATCATCCGCCCGTCCTCCCCTGTGCGTACCGAGAACCCGATCTCGAGCCTCGTGATCGTCGAGACCCGCACGAGCCCGCGCTCGATTCTCGAGTTCCACCTGTCAGCATCCGAAGCCTGCCCCAACTGCATCCGAACATACGCGGACTTATCGATGAGCCAGCCCGTCACCGCCATGCGTCGGCCATGATGTCGGGATCAGCGAGGTCAGCAAGGACTTCTGCCGACCTCTTCCAGCTCTCTTCGGTGACCTTTGCCGCCGGGCGGGGACCAACTCCCTCCAGGTGACGACGCAGGTATTCATTGCGCGACAGGCCCAGCTCTTCAGCGCTCCGGTCGATGCGGGCGACGGCCTCATCACTGAGTCCGCGAACCAGAACGTTCGTCATGCCAATCACCTCCATGCTTTTTTCGATATCACGATATCACGAACGGAGAGCCACGCCACAGGGCTTCGGACCCGCGCATCGGCGGGCCTCGGCATCGATCGTCCGCAACTCATCGACGTCGGATTTCGAGCTCCGGCGACGATAACGCGGTTGTGTGTGTCCGCATGGGGACACACACAACCGCAGTAGCCTCCGATCAGTCCCAAAAACCGACGCGCGCAGGCTCACCCTCGCGGGCGCCATCGTTCTGGCACCCGCCGTCTTCCAGCACAGAGGAGACACGATCACCGAGGCCGAGAAGGCGCTTCTCGACGAACTCCACCTCAGGAAGATCGACCTGGCCGACGCCATGTTCGTCGTCGACCCAGGCGGCTACATCGGCGAGTCGACGACCCGCGAGATCGGGTACGCACGCTCCACCGGAAAGCCCATCTTCAGGCTCTCCGTCGTCAGAGACCGCTACACCGAACGGCGGTAGAAGACAGCAGCAAGCTGTCGCCGTCGGCCAGGGGTCCACACCGCCGACTCGTGCACCGAACACCGTCTTGATCATCGTGGCTGGAAACGTTCGATCTGAGCTGCTGCCCCGGCCAGCGTGTACGTGAAAGTCAACTATCTGACTTTGACGCGCACAATCCCGTGAAACTCCGCCCCAGGTGAACGTTTGCAGCCACGATAGCCAATCGGAGGCTCAGGAGGTCGTCGTCGAGCGCGACCCACCCACCACGTGACGATCAACAACCTTCTGACCCAACCGTACCGATATCGATACGGTTCTGGCGCCACCACGCGATCGCGCTGACGGTCCTACCCTCGTCCGTCACAGGTCGCTGGCGATCGTCGTGACCACGTAGTCCCGCTCGATACCCGCAGTCGCGCGACCCCACTCGCTTGCCTGAACGCGCGCCTGGTGCAGGTCAAACGCTGCCTGATCCACGAACCGCTCATGGACGCTCCAGACGAGCGGGTCACCTGTCGGCGTGACGGTGAAGTGAAGGCATCCGGGCAAGGCCCGGCGCCGTGTCCGCAGTGATGCCCGCTTTCCGTGCACGACGACGCTAGACGTTGAAACGGAACTCGACC
>DAONOU010000259.1:0-3800 GCA_035409265.1 Arachnia sp.
TGGGTCGCGGGTTCGAGCCCCGCTGGGGGCACTTGGCTCGATCGCTTATGGGGGGATGATCATGCACGGAGTCGTGCTTCACAGCCGGTGGCGCTTGCTGGTATCGGGGCTCGCGCTGTTGGCGCTCCTCCTCGCCGTCGTCCAACCGGCGAGGACGGCTCAGGCGGCCGGGCTGCCCGCGGGGTGGGGTAGCGAGACTCCCGTGACGCCGCTCCTCGGTTCTCTCGGCCCCGGCCCGCAGTTGCACGTCGCGCCCGACGGCACGATTCGCTACCTCGCGGCGACCGATCCGAGCGGCTACAAGGGCCAGCACAAGATCTGACAGCGCTCGGCCGACGGGAAGGTGCAGGCGTTCGGGCTGCCGAAGGGCATGATCCAGACGGTCGACTTCGCGTACACCGTGAAGCAGACCTACCTCGGCAAGCCGGACAAGTCCGAACTTCACCCTGCCGCTGGGCTTGGTGACGCTGCAGGGCAACCTCGGCACCGGAAGCATCGCGACGGTGCTCGCCGGCGTCGTGCTCTCGATGATCCCGGCGCTGATCGTGTTCATCTTCGGGCAGAACCCGCTGCGTGAGGGCCTCACGGCCGGCGCGGGCAAGTAATCGCGGGCGGTCGGCCCTGCCTTCGGGCGGGGCCGACCGCGTCGATTCCCGCCTTCTCCAGTAGGCTGGTGAATCGATTAGCCCTACCCGGGCGTCAACCCCTTGAACGAAGCCGAAAGGTCGAACGACACCGTGACGAGCGCGCCCCGCCAGCCGATCTTCGGCGACCTCCCGCAGGTCCACTTCTCCCCGCGCCGCAACTGGCTGAACGACCCCAACGGGCTCGTCTTCCACGACGGCGAGTACCACCTGTATTACCAGTACAACCCGGAGGGCTACGACCACGGGTACATGAGCTGGGGTCACGCCTCCAGCGCCGACCTCGTCACCTGGCGGGAGCACCCCGTCGCCCTGCCCTACACCGACGAGGCCGAGGTCTACTCGGGCTCCATCGTGTGGGACGGCGAGGGCGACGCCGGGTTCGGCCCCGCGCTCGTCGCGTTCTACACCGCGCACTCCTCGGTGCGCCGCCACCAGGCGCAGTCGGTCGCCTACAGCCACGACGGCGGCCTCACCTGGACCCAGTACGAGGGCAACCCCGTGCTCGACCGCGACTCCGGCGACTTCCGAGACCCCAAGGTGCTGCGCTACAGCGGCCCCGCGGGCGACTACTGGGTGATGTCCGCCGTCGAGGCCGTCGCGCAGCGGGTCGTCTTCTACCGGTCCTCGAACCTCCTCGACTGGGAGCTGCTGTCGGAGTTCGCCGCGCCGCAGGTGGGCGACGGCATCTGGGAGTGCCCGGACCTGTTCCCGCTCTTCGTCGACGGCGAGGAGAGGTGGGTCCTGATCATCAGCCTCGGCATGGCCCCGCTGGTCGGCGGCTTCGGCACCATCTACTTCGTCGGCTCGTTCGACGGCGCCACCTTCGTGCCCGAGGGCGACTTCCGCCTCCTCGACCACGGCCGCGACAACTACGCGGGCGTCACCTTCTACGGGCTGCCCGACCAGGACCGCACGCTGATCGCGTGGATGGCCAACTGGATCTACGCCCGCGAGCTCCCGGTGAACGCCGACGAGCCGCGCCGCGGCTCGATGACGCTCGCCCGCCGGCTGTCCCTGGTGGACGTCGACGGCTCCTACATGCTGCGGCAGGTCCCCGTGATGACCGAGTGCGCGGTCGTGGGCCAGGCCGACGCCGTGAGCGCGGGGGAGCCCGTGCGCGTCCCAGTCTCGGTTCCCGCGTGCTGCCGGATCGACCTCGCGATCGACCTCGGCGACGCCGACGGCGCGCGGATCCGGCTCCGGCACGACGACGCGGGCGCCGGCGGCGTCGTGCTCGGCTACACCGGCGCCCTCGGCGAGGTGACCCTCGACCGCTCGGCGGTGGGGGCGGAGTTCCCGTCGAACTTCCGCGCGGGCCAGTCCATGCCCACGTTCGGGGGGACGAAGCTCGCCCTGGCGCTGTGGCTGGACCTCACCTCCATCGAGGCGTTCGCGGACGACGGCATCGCCACCCTCACGTCGCTGATCGGCGTCCCGGACGGCGACGGCCTCACCGTCGAGGGGATCGGGGGAGAGGTCGCCGTCAGCGTGACCGTCTCCGTTCCCGTCAGCTGACCCAGAACGGCGCGATCGTCGGCGGCACGGCGTGGCGCTCCCAGGTCGACCACCAGGAGTCCGCGCCGGGCGGCAGCGGCGACCCGTGCGCCGAACGCAGGGCGTCGCGGAGCTCGACCTTCGCGCCGCGCAGCGCCAACCGGTGGCGCCTCGTCGGCTCCTCCGCGGCCAGGTACTCCTGCTCCGCGTACAGCGCCCGGATGCGCAGCTGGACGATGAGCCGGTGGCGCGCCTCCATGGCCTCGTCGAGCCCGAGGTGTCGCTCGGCGGCGCGCAGCCAGCCGTAGTCGGCGTTGATGGCGATGAGCCCCGGGTCGACGGTCATGGCGTCGTGCACGCTCAGCTCCGGCGCGACGACGATGGCGCCCGTCGAGTGGGCGTAGGCCAGCTCGTCGCGCCCGGCCTCGTCGATCAGGATCTCGGTCGAGCGCATCACGACGGAGAACACGTCGGCGTCGGCCATCGAGGGACGGCGCTGCACGCCGATGGTCTGCGAGCTGACGACGTAGTTGCGGGCCGCCCCGAGGTGGCCGATCGCCAGTTCGGCGGGGAGGTTCTCGCGGGCGCCGCCGTCGACATAGGTCTCCGGGCCGATCGGCACGGGGCGGAACACGGCGGGGATGGCGCAGGAAGCCAGGACGCCGACGGTGAGGTCGCGGGCGGCGTCGTCGAAGGCGGCGTTGTCGCGGTCGACGAGCGTCCCGCGCTCGGTCATGTAGCGCAGCTGCCCGGACTCGAGCGCGACCATCGCGATGCGGAGCACCATGCCGGAGGCGGCGACGCGGGCGGGGGAGAACATCTCCTCCTCGAGGAGCTTGGCCAGCACGGGCCCGGGCCGGTACATGGACTTGGTGTGCTCGAGGCCGACGGCGATGGTCGTGAGGTCGCTGCCGATGCGGGGCAGGCGTCCGAGGTGTGACGCGAGGCCCGACAGCGCGGCCAGCGACCACTCGGAGCGGACCTCCTCGTCCGGCGCGAGGGCGAGCTCGAGGGGGTCGAGCGGCTCGGGCGGGGTCGGCGGGCTGGCCGGCGTCTGGGCCTTGCGGAAGGGGAGCAGCGAGGCGCGGGGCCGCGGCGGCTCGACGCGCGGCGCGGCCAGCGGCTTGACGACCTCGAGCCACGTCGGCCCCTCCGTCTGAAGCCTCTCGTACCAGGGCCGCGGCGTGAACATGTCGGCCGGACCGGTCATCGAGTGCCAGATGTCGGTCAGGCGTCGCAGATAGGCGCGCTGGGCGTCGCGGTCTGCCGACTGGGCCAGCGACGACGCGACGATCGACCCCGCGGAGGTCCCGACGAACACCGTCGGCGTGAACCGCTCGTCGTGCTCGTACAGGTAGGCGAGGGCGCCGAGCTGGAAGCTGGCGCGCGACCCGCCGCCGGAGAGGATGCAGGAGACCACCTCGGGTTGCGGGGTGAGCGCGAAGAACGGGAGCCCGAACCAACCCTTGCCAGCCATGGCCCCAGCATAGGCGGGGCGACGGATTCGCATCCGACGCAATTTAAGTTAGGCTTTCCTTGCTTTTTGTACTGGGAAGCGTCCGCGCCTTCCTCTCGCCCCTCTGGAGCCGCATGACCCTCGCCACGCCGACGACGGCTCCACGACCTCGCTGCTGATCCGCGAGTTCCGCGTCCCGCGGA
>DAONOU010000260.1:0-3770 GCA_035409265.1 Arachnia sp.
GGCGATGGCGCGGGCGATGCAGAGGCGCTGCTGCTGGCCGCCGGAGAGGCCGGACCCGGGGCGGTCGAGGCGGTCCTTGACCTCGTTCCACAGGTTGGCGCCGCGCAGCGACTTCTCGACCAGCTCGTCGGCCTCGGAGCGCGTGATCCGCGAGTTGTTCAGCCGCACGCCGGCCAGCACGTTCTCGCGGATGCTCATCGTGGGGAACGGGTTCGGGCGCTGGAACACCATGCCCACCTGACGACGGACCCGCACCGGGTCGACGGCCTTGTCGTAGAGGTCGACGCCGTCGAGCAGCACCTCGCCGGTGCAGTACGCGCCGGGGATGACCTCGTGCATGCGGTTCAGCGACCGCAGCACCGTCGACTTGCCGCAGCCCGACGAGCCGATGAAGGCCGTCACCGCGCGCGGCTCGATCACCATGTTGACGGAGTTCACGGCGTGGAAGCTGCCGTAGTAGATGTTGAGATCCTTGATCTCGATGCGCTTGGACATGGATGTGCTTTCTACTTACCGGCCGGCCTTGGGGGCGAACTTGGCGGCGATGACGCGGCCGACCAGGTTCAGTCCCATGACGATCAGGATCAGGGTGAGCGCGCCCGCCCAGGCGCGGTCGATGTACGGGGTGGGGTCGGCGCCGGGCGTCGTGTACTCGTAGTAGACGAACACCGGCAGCGTGGCCATCGGGTTGGCCAGCGGGTTCAGGTTCATCGACGCCGTGATGCCGGCGGTGACCAGCAGCGGGGCGGTCTCGCCGATGATGCGGGCGATGCCGAGCACGACGCCGGTCACGATGCCGGCGAGCGACGTCGGCAGCACGACCCGCCAGATGGTGCGGTACTTCGGCACGCCGAGCGCGTACGACGCCTCGCGCAGCTCGTTGGGGACGAGCCGGAGCATCTCCTCGGTGGACCGCACGATGGTCGGGATCATCAGCACGGACAGCGCGCACGCGCCGGCGAGGCCGTTGTTGGTTCCCGGACCCATCACGAGCGAGAAGATCGTGTAGGCGAAGAGGCCCGCGACGATCGAGGGGATGCCCGTCATGACGTCGACGAAGAACCGGATGGAGTGCGCCAGCCTGCCCTTCTGCCCGTACTCGACGAGGTAGATGGAGGTCAGCACGCCGATCGGCACCGAGATGAGCGTCGCGAGGCCCGTGATGATGAGGGTGCCCCAGATGGCGTGGACGGCGCCGCCGCCCTCGCCGACCACGTTGCGCATCGACGAGCTGAAGAACAGCGCGTCGAGGCGGGCGAGGCCCTTGCTGAGCGTCCCCCAGATCACGGAGACGAGCGGGAAGAGCGCGAGCAGGAACGCGCCGGTGACGACGTAGCGGAACAGCCGGTCCTTGGCCTTGCGGATGCCCTCGACGGCGGCCGACAGCGCGAACCCCGCGGCGAGGAACACGAGCGAGCCGAGCGCCAGCCCGGACAGCCAGGAGGCGGCGTCGAACAGGGCGAGCAGTCCGAAGCTGGCGGCGTAGGCCGCGACCAGCAGCAGCGGGATGGTCGTCGTCGGGAGTTGGGCCGACGTCAGGATGTTGCGGCGTTTCGTGGCCGGGTCGGCGACGGCGGTGGACATCAGTTGGCTCCCGAGAACTCGGCGCGACGGGCGACGATGGCGCGGGCCGCCATGTTCACGCCCAGGGTGATGACGAACAGGATCAGGCCGGAGGCGATCAGCTGGTTGACGCCCAGGCCGTAGGCCTCGGGGAACTGCAGCGCGATGTTCGCGGCGATCGAGTTCGGGTTCGACGATGTCAGCAGCTGGAGGTGGAAACCGGCCCCGGGGGAGAGCACCATGGCCACCGCCATCGTCTCGCCGAGTGCCCGGCCGAGGCCGAGCATGCACGCCGACACGATGCCGGGGGTGGCGAAGGGCAGCACGGCCTGGCGGATCATCTCCCAGCGGGTCGCGCCGAGGGCCAGCGAGGCCTCCTCGTGCAGGCGCGGGGTCTGCAGGAACACCTCCCGGCTGATGGCGGTGATGATCGGCAGCACCATCACGGCGAGCACGAGCGCCGCCGTCAGGATGGTGCGGCCGGTGCCGGAGGCCTTGCCGCCGAAGAAGTAGCTGAGGAAGAAGACGTCGCCGAAGGTGCGGTTCAGCCAGGCGTAGGCCGGCAGCAGCATGGGCGCGAGGACGTTGATGCCCCACAGGCCGAAGACCACCGACGGCACGGCCGCCAGCAGGTCGATCACGTAGCCGAGGCCCTGCGCGAGGCGGCGGGGCGCGTAGTGCGAGATGAACAGCGCGACCCCGATCGCGACCGGGACGGCGAATGCCATGGCGAGCGCCGCGGCCCAGACGGTGCCCAGGGCGAGGGGGATCACCCAGGACCAGAACGGGCCGTAGGGGAGATCCTCGGCGGAGGCGAACAGCGCAGGCAGCGACAGCCCGATCAGGAACAGCGCGACGGCGGCGAGGATGACGAGGATGCCGGAGCCGGAGACGGTGGCGACGCGCTTGAACAGCGCGTCGCCGAACCGCCTCCGGTCCCGCTTGAGGGAGTCGACGCTCACGTGGGTGTTGTTTCCTACTTGATGGTGGCGACGGCGGCGAGGACCTTGTCGCGGAGGGTCGCGCTGAGCGGGGCGGAGCCCGCGGACTCTGCCGCGGCCTGCTGGCCCTCCTCCGAGGCGACGTACGTGAGGTACTCCCTCACGAGGCCGCCGACGGCCGCGTCCTTGTACTCTGCGCAGGCGATGCCGTAGGAGACGAGCACCAGCGGGTAGCCGGAGGCGGTGCGGTCGAGGGCGATCGCGATGTCGCCGTCGGCGCGGCCCTCCTCCAGCGGGGAGGCCTCGATGGCGGCCATGGCGGCCTCCTCGGTCGGCAGCTCGAACGCGCCGTCGGGGCCGACCTTGGCGACGCTTGCGGTGCCCGCCTGGGAGGCGTCGGCGTAGCCGATGGTGCCCGCGCCGCCGGTCACGGCGGCGACGACGCCGGAGGTGCCCTTCGCGGCCTCGCCGCCCGCCAGCGGCCACTCCTCGACGGAGCCGCCGGTCCACACGTCCGCGGCCGCGACGGCCAGGTAGTCGGTGAAGTTGCCGGTGGTGCCCGACTTGTCGGAGCGGTGCACCGCGGTGATGGCCAGGTCGGGGAAGGTCGCGCCGGGGTTGATCGCGGCGATCGCCGGGTCGTTCCAGTTGGCGATGTCGCCGTGGAAGATCTTGGCGAGAACCTCGGGTGTGAGGTTGAGCTCGGTCACGCCGTCGAGGTTGAAGATGACGGCGATGGGGGAGACGTAGATCGGCACGTCGATGGCGGTGGAGGTGTCGGCGCAGCCCTTGAAGGCGCCGGCGACGTTCTCGTCGGTCTTCAGCGCCCGGTCGGAGCCGGCGAAGTCGGCGCCGCCGCCCATGAAGGCCTCGCGCCCGGCGCCGGAGCCGTCGGGGGAGTAGTTGATGGTGACGGCGGGGTTGGCGGTCTGGAAGTTGGCGCTCCAGGTCTCCTGGGCCACCTTCGCCGACGAGGCGCCCTTGCCGGCGAGCGTGCCGCTCAGCCCGGCGGGCGCGTCGGAGGTGGAACCGGTGCCGGAGGTGTTGGTGCCCGGGTCGGTGATCTCGTTCGCGGCGCAGGCGGAGAGTGAGAGCGCGGCGGTGAGTCCGAGCGCGGTGATGAATCTCTTGTTCATGCCCCGGACGCTAAACGGCGAAGGTAACGCGATCCGCCGCCTTGGGTGAACGCTGGGTGAACGCTTCCGGGCGGCTCACGCCGTCGGTTTGTGGATCTCCCTCGCGACGATGCGGCCCTCGTCGTCGCGG
>DAONOU010000261.1:0-3769 GCA_035409265.1 Arachnia sp.
CACCAGGCGGTGCACCGGACGGACGCCCGCCTCTACTCCCTTTCGCTCGACGGGCACCTTGAGCGCCTGCCCTGGGGCGCGGCCACGGCGGCGGCGGTCAGCCGCAAGGGCCGCGTGGCCGTGGCGTCGGCGAACTTCCGCGACCCGTCGGGCTGGAAGCGGTACCGCGGGGGCATGGCAGCCCAGCTGCACGTCTCCAAGGACGGCACGGGTGACTGGCAGCGGGTGCTGCGGGACGTCCACGCCGGCCTCTTCTGGCCCACCTGGGTGGGGGAGCGGCTGGTCTTCACCTCCGACCTCGGCGACGGGCCGGACGTCCAGGCCCAGGTGTGGTCCGTCAACTCGTCCGGCCAGGACCTGCGCCAGCACACCTTCCACACGGCCGACGACGGCTATGTCCGCGACGCCGCGAGCGACGGCACGGGCGTCGTCTATCACGCGCGCGGCCGGCTGTTCCACCTCGCGGGCCTCAAGGCCGAGCCGCAGCCGATCGAGCTGACCACCGCCGTCGGCCGGCCGCGGCCCGTCCAGGTGGCCCCCACGGATCGGCTCGACGCCATCGCCCCGGACCACGGCGGCGACGCCTCCCTCGTCGAGTGGCGGGGCGCGGCCTACCTCCTCACGCACCGCGGCGGCCCCGCCCGGGCGCTCGCCGACGCTCCCGGCGTCCGCGTCCGGGAGCCGCACTTCCTCGACCAGACCGGCCGGGGCGTCTGGGTCAGCGACGTCGACGGCGAGGACTGCCTGGAGATCCGCCAGATCGACGGCGACGCGAAGCCGCGCCGCGTCGGCGCAGGGCGGCTCGGCCGCGTTCTCACGCTGGAGCCGGGGCCGAAGGGCGCGAAGGTCGCGGTTGGCAGCCACGACGGCACCGTGTCGCTCGTCGACGTGGCGCGCGGCTCGGTGAAGCGGGTCGGGCGCTCGGCCGTGGGCGAGGCCACCGGCTTCGCGTGGTCGCCCGACGGCCGCTACGTGGTGTGGCGCACCGGGATCGGCAACGAGGGGTTGCTCGGCCAGCTGGTCGGCTACGACCTCAAGACGGAGCAGGCGTTCACCCTCACCAGGGGCCAGTTCAACGACTTCTCGCCGGTCTTCACCCGCGACGGCAAGTACCTCTGCTTCCTGTCCAGCCGCACGATCGACCCGTCCTACGACGAGCTCGGGTTCGACCTCTCCTTCACCAACACGGTGCGGCCCTGGCTCGCGCCGCTGAGCGCGCTCGAGCCCGCCCCGTTCGGCCCGGCGGCCGACGGCTGGCCGTTGAGCGAGCCGGAGGACAAGGACGAGAAGGACGGCGCCGTGCCCGCCTCGGGCGATGCCGAGACCCCGGCGGAGCCCGAGCCGGGGATCGAGCTCGACGTCGAGGGGTTCGAGGACCGCATGGTGCCGTTCGCGGTGCCCTCCGGGCGCTACACCGCCCTCCAGGCGACCAAGGAGGGCGTGGCCTGGCTCACCCTGCGCGCCTTCGGCGAGCTGGGCGCCGCCCGGGCCGGCGTCGACGGCGAGGTCAAGGACGCCGTCGAGCACTACTCGTTCAAGACCCGCAAGGCCACGACCGTCGTCGACTCCTGCGACGGCGCCGCCGTCTCCGGCGACGGCGAGCGCCTCGTGGTGCGCAGCGGCGAGGACGTGTGGGTGCAGCCGTCCGAGCACGCCCCCGGCGAGGACGACGACACCCGCGTGAACGTCGACCTCAGCAGGCTGCGCCGAGGTCTCGACCCCGCCGCCGAGTGGCGGCAGATGTTCGAGGAGAACGCGCGCCTCATGCGCGACCACTTCTGGCGGGAGGACTTCGACGGCGTGGACTGGGCCGCGGCCGTCGCCCGCTATCGTCCGCTGCTCTCCGACATCGCGACGCACGACGACCTCGTCGACGTGCTCTGGGAGACCGTCGGCGAGCTCAACACCTCGCACGCCTACGTGGTGCCGCCGCTCGGCGGCGACGACGCCCCGCGGGTCGCGCACCTGGGCGCCGAGTACGCGCGCAACGCGAAGGGCGAGGTCGTCATCACCCGCGTGCTTCCGGGCGAGACGTCGGACCCCTCGGCCCGCTCGCCGCTGCGCGCCGCGGGCGTGGCCGCGCAGCCGGGTGACGTGATCGTCGCGGTGGACGGCCGCCCCACGACGGGCACGCCGTCGATCGGGGCCCTGCTCCTGGGCGCGGCGGACAAGGTCGTCGAGCTCACGTTGGCGCGGGGCAGGCAGAAGCGCAGGGTGGCCGTGGTGCCGACGGCGCGCGAGACGTCGCTGCGCTACCACGAGTGGGTCGCGGGGCGCGTCGAGTACGTGGCGCGCGCGACCGAGGGCCGCGTCGGCTACATCCACGTGCCCGACATGGTCGCCAACGGCTGGGCGGAGTTCCATCGCCTGGTCGACCGGGCGATGCGCTGCGAGGCGGTCGTCGTCGACGTCCGGTTCAACGCCGGCGGGCACACGTCAGAGCTGGTCATCGAGCGCCTGATGCGCCGCGCGATCGGCTGGATGGGCGGGCGCCACCACGACCTTCCCGTCAGCTACCCGCAGCAGGCGCGCCGCGGCCCGGTGGTGTTCGTCACCAACCGCTTCGCCGGCTCCGACGGCGACATCGTGACCGCGGCCGCCCAGAACCTCGGGCTCGGCCCGGTGGTGGGGGAGCGCAGCTGGGGCGGCGTCGTCGGCATCGACGGCCGGTTCACGCTGGTCGACGGCACCGAGGTCACCCAACCGCGCTACTGGACCTACTTCGACAAGCAGGGTTTCGGGCTGGAGAACCACGGCGTCGACCCTGACGTTGTGGTCGAGATGGGCCCGGGGGACTGGGAGTCGGACGTCGACGCGCAACTGGACGCGGCCGTCGAGTTGGCATTGGGCGCGCTCGCCGAGCGGCCGGCCTCGCGGCCGCCGACGTTCGAGCGGCCGCGGTTCGCTTAACGAGACCCGGGCTTCCACGATTGCGCCCTAGCGTGTAAGTTGCCCTGAAACGGACCTTCCGTACCGGTCCGTTGACGGGCACTTCTCCCTCGTCCGAAAGCGACTGCCTAGGGGAGAACTGTGCCCAAGCGACACCTGTTCCGCGCGCTGTGCGCGACACTGACGACGCTGCTCGTGATCGGCCTCGCGGGGATTCCGCGGCCGGCCGCCGCCATCACCTGGTACGCGAAGCCGTGCATCGGCTTTGATCAGTGCGAGGACCGGGGCTATGGCAACGGCGGCTACAGCGCGGTGTACAAGAAGGCCCACTGGAACATGTACGGCGGGCACAACTGCACCAACTACGTGGCCTACCGGCTGGGCAAGCGGGGGGTTCCGCAGTTCACCGTCCCCGGCCGTGGGAACGCCAGGTACTGGGGCGAGCACGCCCGGAACAAGGGCTACGCCGTCGACAGCTCTCCCCGGAAGGGCGACGTCGCGTGGTGGTACGACATGGGGTCGGTCGGCCACGTGGCCCTCGTGGAGTCGGTGAACCTCTCCGCGGGCACGGTCGTGGTGTCGGAGGATCACTGGAGGGGCGACTTCGACTGGCGCACCTACAAGATCTCCGACATCACCGGGTTCATCCACGTGGGCACGCCGCCCTCCTCGTCCGTGGACTCGCCTCCCGCCACCACCCCGGTGACGACGGACACCCCGACGATCTCCGGCACCGCCGAGGTCGGCAAGAAGCTCACCGCCAAGCCGGGGGACTGGGAGAAGGGCGCGACGTTCGCCTACCAGTGGCTCCGCGACAAGAAGTCGATCGGCGGGGCGACGAAGTCGACGTACACGCTGACCGGCGACGACCTCGGCGCCA
>DAONOU010000262.1:0-3761 GCA_035409265.1 Arachnia sp.
GACGAGCTCACCCGCGACCTCGACGAGACAGAGCGCGAGCAGGTCGAGCGATCCGTCGCGGTAATCAACGCCATCTACGGCTCACCCGAGCGGTTGCGCACCCTGGCGGCTGACATCGTCGCGCACTGGGAGAAGCGGCGCGCTCGCATGTTCCCGGACCTCGAAGGCCCCGGCAAGGCCCTGATCGTCGGGGCGACGCGGGAGATCTGCGCCAACCTGTACAGCGCCATCGTCGAGCTGCGGCCCGAGTGGCACTCCGACGCGGTCGACGGTGGGGTGATCAAGGTCGTCTACTCGGGCTCGGCCTCGGATCAACCTCCGATCAGCGACCATGTCCGGCGCGAGTCGGAGAACAAGGTGATCAAGAAGCGCTTGGCAAAGCCCGACGACTGCCTTGAGCTGGTGATCGTCAAGGACATGATGCTCACGGGCTACGACTCCCCGGCTCTGCACACCCTCTACCTCGACCGGCCGCTCAAGGGCGCGCTGCTCATGCAGACCCTCGCGCGAGTGAATCGAACGTTCCGAGGCAAGGACGCCGGGCTCCTCGTGGCCTACGCGCCCCTCACGGACAACCTGGCGAAGGCCCTGGCCGAGTACACCCTCGCGGACCAGCGGGAGCGGCCGATGGGACGCGACGTCGGCGAGGCGATCGAGTTGGCCCGCGCCCTCGTCGGGCAGATTCGAGACCTCCTGTCGGGCGTCGACTGGCGGTCGAAGCTGGGCGGCCCCAGAGGGTGGATGGATGCTGCGGGAGCTGTGGCCAACTGGATCAGGGACCTTCGTAACCCCGCGAACAAGGTGGCGGAGGGCCAAGCGAACCTCACAGCCCGCTACCGGCACCTGACGACGCAGCTCGGCAGGGCGTGGGCGCTCGCCTCCGGTGCCGACAACCTCGCCGACATTGCCGACGAAGTGCGGTTCTACATCGAGGTGCGGGCCTGGGTGGCGAAGCTCGATGCCAGCGAGCGCTCGGAAAGCGGACGCCCGGTCCCGGCTGAGGTCGCGCGGGCGCTGCTTACCGTCGTCGAGGACTCGACGGACTCGCGCGACGTGATCGACATCTACCAGATGGCGCAGATCACCCCACCCGACTTCGATCACCTCACCCCGGCCCTGCTTGGCGAGGCGCAGGCCTCGGCCAACCCCCAGCTGGCCATCGAGGCGCTTCGCTCAGCGCTCCTGATCGAGGCCGTTCGGGTGTCGGGGCGCAATCTCGTGCGGCAGCAGGCGTTCAGCGACCGGGTCGCTGAGCTGCTCAACCGCTACACCAACGGCCAGCTGACCTCGGCCGAGGTGCTGCTCGAGCTCTACCAGACGGCGCTGGACCTGTCGGTGGAGGCCAAGAGGGGTGAGCAGTTTGAGCCCCCGCTCGGCCTCGACGAGTTGGCCGTCTACGACGCCATCGCCAGTAACGCTTCCGCCGTCGAGGTGCTCGGGCAACCGGTGCTCGGCGAGATCGCCCGGGAACTGATCAAGCTGTTGCGGCGTGACGCCAAGACCGATTGGACCGTTCGTGATGACGTCCGCGCGGCGATCCGCGCCAAGATCAAGCGGCTCCTCCGCAAGTTCAGGTACCCGCCGGACAAATCTGAGGCGGCAGTCGCGCTGGTGGTGCAGCAGATGGAGGCGCTGAGCTGAGGCGTGGTCCGCGATAGCTCTGGGAGCGACGGCCTGAGTCACGGGGCGACACCCCGCGATAGGCTCGGCGCATGTCTGAGTTGGCCACCCTGCTGCGGGAGATCATCGACGTCGAGTCCGTCTCCGGGAACGAGCGCGCGCTCGCGGACCTCGTCGAGGCGCGGCTCAAGGCCTCGCCGCACCTGACGCTCGACCGCGACGGCGACTGCGTCGTCGCGCGCACCGACCTGGGGCGGGCCGAGCGCGTCGTCATCGCCGGGCACCTCGACACCGTCCCCGTGCTCGACAACCTGCCGTCGCGGCTGATCGAGGCCCCGGAGGGCGACATCGTCTGGGGACGCGGCGCGTGCGACATGAAGGGCGGGGTCGCGGTCATGCTGGCGCTCGCCGTCGAGCTGGAAGCCCCCAACCGCGACGTCACCTGGATCTTCTACGACCACGAGGAGGTCGACGCCGCGCGCAACGGGCTCGGGAGGCTCTCCCGGAACCGACCCGACCTCGTCAAAGCAGACTTCGCCGTCCTCATGGAACCCACCTCCGCGCGCATCGAGGGCGGCTGCCAGGGTACCATCCGCGTCGAGCTGCACACCGACGGCGTCGCCGCGCACAGCGCCCGCGCCTGGATGGGCGTCAACGCCATCCACGCCCTCGCGCCCGCGCTGCAGACGCTCGCCGGGTACCGCAGCGAGGAGATCGAGGTCGACGGCCTCGTCTACCGCGAAGGGCTGAACGCCGTCGGGATCGGCGGCGGCGTCGCATCCAACATGATCCCGCCGTCGGCCGTGCTCACCGTCAACTACCGGTACGCCCCCGACAAGTCGCCCGACGAGGCGCTCGCCCGGTTGCGGGAGTGGTTCGCAGGCTACGAGCTGCGGATCACCGACGTCTCGCCCGCCGCGCGCCCCGGCCTCGACCTCCCCGCCGCGCGCCAGTTCGTCGAGGCGATCGGGGAGAGGGCCCATCCCAAGTACGGCTGGACCGACGTCGCCCGGTTCAGCGCCGTCGGCGTCCCGGCGGTCAACTACGGCCCGGGCGACCCGTCCTACGCCCACCGCGCTGACGAGTTCTGCCCCGTCGCGGAGCTGGACAGGTGTGCGCACGGCCTGCGCTCGTGGCTGACGAGCTAGCTTGCGCTGAGCAACCTCCCCTTCGGCGTGCGCCGCAGCGAGGGGGCATGGCCGGGTCCGCCGGTCTGGGCATCGAAGACGGTCACGCCGTGCAGCCACGTGTGGAGGATCCGGCCGACGAGCGCGCGCCCGTCGTAGGCGCCGACCCCGGCGCGGTTCCGTGGCTCCCCGGCCCTGATCGGCATCGGGCGGTCGGGGCCGAACACCGTCAGGTTCGCGGGCCTGCCGACGGCGATCTCCCCGGCGCCGTCGATGCCCGCGACGGCGGCAGGTCCGGTCGTGAAGAGCGGGAGGAGCGTCGAGAGCGGGATGCGGCGCCGCTTCGCCTCGGTCCACACGGCCGACAGCCCGGCCTCGAGCCCGGGGACGCCGTCGTCCACGATCGCGTCGACGGTGCCGTCCAGGACGCCTCGCCAGAGCAGGTCCCGGTCGTCGGCGCCGTCGGGGAGCTCCGCGGCGGCGAGCGAGAGATGGCTCGGGCAGGTCTCGACGGTGAGCGGCAACCCCTCGCGCTTGGCCGCCCGGACGGCGGAGAGGGCGCCGCCGTCGCCGAGGTGCGCGAGGTGCGTGCGGCAGCCGGTGTCGCGGACGGCGTCGATCACCGCGTCGACGGCCGACGGGGCCCCGCGCACGACCAGCCGCGAACCCAGCCCGGCCACCTCCGTCATCGCGCTCCGCACCTGGTCGGCGTCCAGGTGCGGCGACGCGCCGGAGGGGGAGAGGGAGCACACGAAGCCGAAGGCGCCCGCCCTGCGCAGCGCGGCGAGCGAGCCGAGGTTGCCCGGCACGGCGGCGCCCCAGAAGCCGACGTCCACGAACGCCTCGCGCGCCGCGGTCCTCCGCGCGGCCCGCAGCGCCTCCTCCGAGGTGGGGGAGGGGGCGGAGGCTGGAGGCATGTCGACGATGGTCGTGACGCCCCGCGCCGCGGCGGCGAGCGTCGCGGACCTGACCCCGTCCGCGCGCCCCGCGTCGTCGGCGCACACGCGCGGGTCG
>DAONOU010000263.1:0-3727 GCA_035409265.1 Arachnia sp.
CGCGCTTCGTTCGGGACGAAGAGGGCGCAGGTTCAAATCCTGTCACCCCGACCGATCAACAGCCGGATCCGCGGTTTGCGGGTCCGGCTGTTGCTTTCGGACGCCGCCCCGCGGACGTCCGACTGTGGGTCCGGACACCGGCCCGCGCACGCCGCGTCGGCGTCCACTTCGCGGCCCTCAGCCCACCAAGCGGATAAAGGCGTCCTCCAGGCTCGGCTCCGGACGCTCGGCCGTCGCCGCGGCCGCGCGCAGCTCGCGGGGCGTCCCGTCGGCGACGATCCGGCCGCGGTACATCAGCGCCAGCCGCGAGCAGTTCGTGGCCTCGTCCATGTAGTGGGTCGTGACGAACAGGGTGACGCCGGTGGCGGCGAGCTCGTAGAGCAGGTCCCAGAACCGGCGTCTGGCCACAGGGTCGACACCCGAGGTGGGCTCGTCCAGGAACAGCAGCTCGGGCCCGTGCAGCGTCGCCGCGCCGAGCGCTAACCGCTGCTTCCAGCCCGTCGACAGGTTCCGGGTGAGCTCGCGCTCGCGTCCGCGCAGGCCGGCCATCTCGAGCACGTAGTCGCGGCGCTCGGCGAACGTCGCGGCGTCCACGTCGTACACCCCGCCGTAGAACCGCAGGTTTTCGTCGACCGTGAGGTCCTCGAACAGCGAGAACTTCTGCGACATGTAGCCGATCCGCTTCTTGACCTCGGACGCGTGCCGCACGACGTCGGTGCCCAGCACGCTGATGGTCCCGGCGGTGGGCGCGACGGTGCCGGTCAGCATGCGCATCGTGGTCGTCTTGCCCGACCCGTTGGGGCCGAGGAAGCCGAACACCTCCCCCGGCTCGACGGCGAACGTGACGTCGTCCACGGCCGTGAACGACCCGAACGTCTTCGTCAGGCCCCGCACCTCGACGGCGCTCATCGGCTCCCCCTCATTCCGCCAGCCTTCGGTGTGTGGCCACCACGGACGCCCCGAAGATCGCCGCCGCGAAACCGGCCAGGACCAGCAGCGGGACGCCCACCGCCTCCCAGCCGGCGCCCTGCACGAACACCCCGCGCAGCACGCGCAGCGCCCAGGTCAACGGCAGGAAAGAGGCGAGCGGCTGGACGGCGTCCGGCATCGACTCGATCGGGAAGATGAATCCCGACAGCGTGATCGTCGGGATCATGATGAACATCACAGTCTGCTGCGCCTGATGCCGGGTGTGGCTGACGAGCGACACCAACAGCCCTTGTCCGATACAGGTCAGCAGGAACAGCGCCAGCCCGGTGAGCGCGATCAGCGGCGAGCCGTTGAACGGGACGCCGAACCACCACGCCCCCAGCAGCGCCACCACACCAGCCTGCGCCGTGGCGAACACCGCGTACGGCACGACCTTGCCGACCAGGTACTCCTCGGGCGTGATCGGCGTCACGAACATCTGCTCCAGCGTGCCGCTCTCGCGCTCGCGGACCACCGCCTGGCTCATGATCACCGACATCGAGATCATCAGGATGGCCGCGATCAGCCCCGGGATCATCGTGTTCACCCCGGCCAGCGTCGGGTTGTAGAGCACCCGGACGCGCGCGTCCACGCCCGGGGCGCTCGCCGCCAGACCGGACGCCGCGAGGCGTCCGTTGTTCAGCCGGGCCACGATCTGGGCCGCGTAGCCGGACGCCGCGGACGCGACCTGGGCGTCCGAGCCGTCCACGACGACGCCGAGCGGGGCGGTCTCGCCGCGGTCGAGCCGGGCGGACGTACCCTCCTCGACGACGATCGCCACCCGCACCTGGCCCGAGTCCATCAGGGGCCGCAGCTCCGCCTCGGACGCCGGCCGCGCCACGATCGTGAAGTAGCCGGACGCCTCGAACGAGTCGGTGACCTGGCGACTGATGGGCGTCCGGTCGAGGTCGATGACGGCGGTCGCGAGGTTGCGGACGTCGGCGGCGACGACGTAACCGAACAGGACCAGCTGGATGATCGGCATCGCGATCAGCGCCCGCAGCAGCAGCGGGTCGCGCCGCAGCTGGAGCACTTCCTTCCAGATCAGCAGCCGGATGTGGCGGACGTTCATCGGCGCACCGTCCGTCGGTAGAGCACGGTCGCGGCGACCAGGACGACCACCGCGTACACCGCCAGCGACACCAAGTCGGACGCGATGTCGGCGAACCCGGCGCCCTTCAGGAAGACCGCGCGGGAGGCGTCCACCATGTACCGCGCCGGGAAGATCCGCGAGATCCACTGCAGCGCTACCGGCACCGCCTCGAGCGGGAAGGCGAAGCCCGACAACAGGAACGCCGGGAAGAACGAGACCAGCATCGCCACGATGTTCGCGGTCTCCAGCGAGGGCGCAATCGCCGAAACCAGTAGTCCCAGCCCGAGCGAGCAGAAGACGAAGAGCGCGGACGCCAGCGCCAGTGCCGGCACGCTGCCGCGCAGCGGGACGCCGTAGACCGTCAGCCCCACGACCGCGATGGCGACCATGTCGAAGAAGGCCAGGGCGGTCCAGGGCAGCAGCTTGCCGAGCATCAACTCGGGCAGCCGCAGCGGGCTGATCAGCATCTGCTCGCGGGTGTGCAGGTCGCGCTCCCGGACCAGCGTCACGGCCGTCTGCTGCACCGTCACGATCATGATGATCACGACCATCAGCCCGGGGATCAGGAAGATCGAGCTGGAGCGATCCGGGTTGTACCAGGTGCGGACGCGCGGCTCGATCAGCCCGGACGCCCGCAGGTCGAGCCCCTGCCGGTCGGCCCAGTCGGCGGTGATCTTCTGGCTGGCGAACTGGGCGAGCGCGATCGTGTACGCCTGCCCCATTCGCGCCGCGTTCGGCTCTGACCCGTCGATCAGGACGCCGACCTCCGCCTTGCGCCCCGACTGGACCGCCGCCTCGAACCCCGGCTGGACGAAGACAGCGATCCGCGCGCGCCCGTGGACGAACGCGTCGTCCACGTCGGCGACGTCGCCCGTCGAACCGACCACGTGGAAGAACGACGACGTCGAGAACGTCTGGACGAAGGTCCTGGACGCCGGCGTGCGGTCGGCGTCCACGACGATCGTCGGCACGTTGCGCACGTCGAAGCTGATCGCCATCGAGAACAGCAGCAGCTCGATGACCGGCAGGACGAGCACCGCGACGAGCATCCGCCAGTCGCGGGTCAGGTGGCGGAACTCCTTGCGCGCGATGGCTCCGATCCGGGTGACCGAGCCCCTCATGCGGCCGACCCTTCGACAGGCTCAGGGACCTTGCTGCTCACTAGGCCATTCCCCGATCGGCTGGCGACAGGTGCCGCCCCCTCGGCCAGGTAGGCGAAAGCCGCCTCCATGTCGGGCTCGATGCGCGTCGGCGTCCCGGCAACCCCCGCGGACGCCAGCGCCGCGGCGACCGCACCGACGGCGTCCGGGCCCTTCCAGAGGACGCGGACGGCGTCGGCCAGGAGGTGCGCGGACAGCGACTCCGGGCGTCCGGCGACGGCGGCGAGCGCGGCGCGGGGGTCCGGACCGCTGATCTCGAGGAGCGTCCCGGGCAGCCGCGACTTGATCTCGGCCGGGGTGCCCGTGGTGGTGATGCGGCCGGCGTCCATGAAGGCGATGTCGGTGCAGCGCTCGGCCTCGTCCATGTAGGGGGTGGCGACCAGGATCGTCCGGCCCTGGGCGTGCAGGTCGGCCAGGATGCGCCAGAACTCGCGGCGCGACACCGGGTCGACGCCCGTGGTCGGCTCGTCCAGCAGCAGCACCTGGGGCGCGTGCATCAGCACGG
>DAONOU010000264.1:0-3701 GCA_035409265.1 Arachnia sp.
AGGTCGACGGCGGCATGACCGCCAACGAGCTGCTGATGCAGTTCCAGGCCGACCAGCTCGACGTCGACGTGGTCCGCCCCGTCGTCGCCGAGACCACGGCGCTCGGCGCCGCCTACGCCGCGGGCATCGCCACCGGCTACTGGGCGGGCGAGCAGGACGTCATCGACAACTGGGCCGAGGCCAAGCGCTGGAAGCCCGCGGGCAACGAGGACGAGCGCGCTCGCCTCTACCGCAACTGGAAGAAGGCCGTGACCCGGACCTTCGACTGGGTTGACGAGGACGTCGAGCAGAGCTGACTCGCCGCCGGTTGAGCCGCCGCGTGAGCGCTAGTGAACCGGCGTATCGAAACGACCGCGCCCGGCCCGGAACCGCAAGGTTCCGGGCCGGGCGTTTGTCGCCGTGCCCGAGTGAGAAGTGCTGGTGTCGGTAAAGGGGGGCGGGTTTGGATGGAGGGGAGGAGACGGCTACAGTAATTGATAATCATTATCAATTACTGGGAAGCTGGTCATGAAACGCCTTGCCACACTGCTGTTGGCCGTCGTCCTCGCTCTGGGACTCTCTCTTTCGGTGCTGCCCGCCCGGGGTGCTCCGTCCGTCACCGCGCTGGATCAGGGGCACGTGGACGCGTTCTACGTGACGTCGGACGGCGAGGGCGGGATCGATCTGAGGCTCAGGGAGGACGTCACCGGCAGCGGGGTCGTGCACGAGCCCGAGGACGTCGTCCTCCGCGTGAAGCAGGAGGCGCTGATCGATATCCCGGAGGGCTTCCCCGGCTCGCCGCGCGCCTACTACCTGCCGCTCACCCAGAACCCCGACCTGCTCTGGCCGGGCTGGGAGACCACCCCGGCCCGGGACGCGGGCGTCGGCAAGGTGGAGTTCGAGATCGGCGTCGACGGCCCCGGAGAGGTGCACCTCTGGAGCACCGGCTCCCTGGGCGACGTCGTCTCCCTGCTCGCCGACGGCGGCACCGGGCTCCCCGGCACCATCGTCGCGCCGTTCCCCGCGCACACGCACGCCAACTGGGCGTTCACCCAACCCGGCACCTACACCTTCACCGTGCGGGCGGACGGCCACGTCGGCGACGGCGTGCTGAGCTCCCCGACGCGCACCTACACCTGGGAGGTCGGGGATCCCGCCGAGCCGACGCCCACCCCGACAGCCACGGAGGAACCCACCGAGGAGCCGACCTCCGAGCCCACCGAGGAGCCGACGCCCGAGCCCACGCCGACCACCGAGCCCCCCGCGTCCCCGCAGCCGACCACCTCTCCCACGGTGAGGCCCACCACGAAGCCGACTCCGCCCGCCTCGCGGAGGCCCACCCCGTCGGCGACGCCGTCGGCCGGTGCGGGCATCACGCCGTCGGCCAGCCCGAGCGCGGCCCGCGTCGAATGCCGGCCCGTGACGGTGACGACGAAGGGGACCGGGTCGGCGGACGGCCGCTGATGGAGAGCGTTGTCGTCGGATCCGGCTCCGGCTCAGGGTCGGGATCCGGCGCGTTCTGCGGGAGCTCCTCGCCGACCCAGAACGTGTAGGTCGCGCCGGTGGCCGGCAACTGCTGCCCGTTCGTGGTCACCACGGTCTCGACGTCGAGCATGTACTCACCCTCGGCGGCGAAGCCCCACGAGAGGTGCTCGTGGTTGGCGAAGCTGGAGAACGACGTCGGCAGGCCGGCCGCCGTGTTCCAGTTCACCGAGGGGCCGTCCTCGCCGGACTGCCATGTGGCGAAGTTCCCCGGGGCCTCGATGGCCGTGACGGTGTGCGTCACGGAGGTGCCCGACGGGAAGCCGTGGCCGAAGCCGGCGAAGATCGTGCCCGGAACGCTGGTCTGGGGGAGCACGTAGACCGTGTCGCCCGCGGTGACGAAGCCCGGGATCTGCGCGATGTAGGCGTTGGCCGTGCGCTGGGCCACCGAGGGCTTGACGTGGAACACCACGTCCTCCGGCGCCCGGTAGGCGTGAGGGCTCGACGTGTCGTCGTGGAGCTGCAGGAGCGCGCCACCGTCCTCGGTGGGTGTCGGGTAGAGCACGTCGTCGTGTCCGCTGCTGATGACGACCTTGTCGTCGTAGGGTCCTGCGGCGCTGGCTGGGGGCGCGGCGAGCGCGCTGCCGATCCCCAGCGCGAGCACCGATACGAGGATCGCTCCCCGTCTCGTACGCGTTGTGAGCATGGTCCTTCCTCCTTCGGGTGTGGCCGGGAACGTCCCGGCGCCCTCAGGCTAGCTTAATGAGAATGGTTCTCATAATCACATAGCGTCGACCAGCTCGTCTGGTTGCGTGCGGGAGCGGCCGACGCGGAGGTGCCAGACGGCGCCGAGGGCCACGAACCAGACCGGCGTGACCAGCAGCGCGGCACGGGTGTCGGCCTCGAGCAGCAGGACCACGACCATCGCGGCGAAGAAGCCCAGCACGACCCAGCTCATCGCGACGCCCGCGGGCATCTTGAACGACGACGCGGCGTGCAGCTGGGGCCGGCGACGGCGGTAGACGAGGTAGGCGATCAGGATCATGGCCCACACGACCATGAACATCACCGCCGACACCGTGGTGACGAGCGTGAACGCCTCCATCACCGACGACCCGGCGTAGAGCAGAACGATGCCCGGCAGCAGGCAGAGCACGGAGAACACCAGGCCCCGGGCGGGCACGGAGTTCCTCGACAGCCGCGCCCAGGCCTTCGGCGCGGAGCCCTCCAGAGCCAGGCCGTACATCATCCGCGACGTCGAGTAGATCCCGGAGTTGGCCGACGACGCGGCCGACGTCAGCACCACGAAGTTGATGATGCTCGCCGCCGCGGGGAGCCCGGCGAGCGCGAACATCGACACGAACGGGCTCTCCTCGGGGGAGACCAGCCGCCACGGGGTGACCATCATGATGACCGCCAGCGAGGCGACGTAGAACACGACGATGCGCACCGGGATGGTGTTGATGGCGCGCGGCAGCGTCGTCATCGGGTCCTTGGTCTCCGCCGCGGCGGTGCCCGCGAGCTCGATGCCGACGAAAGCGAACAGCGCGATCTGGAAGCCCGCGAGGAAGCCCATGAAGCCGTTCGGGAAGATCCCGCCGTCGTTCCAGAGGTTGGCGACGGCGGCGTGCGCGCCGGTCGGCTCCCGGAAGGAGACGGCCACCATGACGACGCCGACCACGATCAGCGCGACGATCGCCACGATCTTGACGATCGCGAACCAGAACTCCGTCTCGCCGAAAGCCTTCACGGCGAGCAGGTTCAGGCCGAGCAGTAGCCCGACGGTGAGCAGCGCGGGGATCCACGCCGGCAGATCCGCCCACCAGAACCGGACGTAGCCGGCGATGACGACGACGTCGGCGATGCCCGTGACGATCCAGCAGAACCAATAGGTCCAGCCGATCGCGAAGCCCGCGGCGGGGCCGATGAGGTCGGAGACGGCGTCGCGGAACGACTTGTAGCCGAGGTTCGACAGCAGCAACTCGCCCATCGCGCGCATGACGAAGAAGAGCATGAAGCCGACCGTCGCGTAGACGAGCAGCACCGAGGGGCCTGCCAGCGAGATCGTCTTGCCGGACCCCATGAACAGGCCCGTGCCGATCGCGCCGCCGATCGCGATCAGTTGGAGATGCCGGTTGCCCAGGCCGCGCTCGAGTTGCGCCTGGCCCTCCCGCGGTGCGGTGGAACGTTGATGCATGGTGATCCTCCTCGCCCATGTTTCCCGCGCGAAACTGTATCCC
>DAONOU010000265.1:0-3666 GCA_035409265.1 Arachnia sp.
GTCGGCACGAGCACCGCGACCTGCTTGCCGTCCTGCACCGCCTTGAACGCCGCCCTGACCGCGATCTCGGTCTTGCCGTAGCCGACGTCGCCGCAGATCAGCCGGTCCATGGGAACGAGGTTCTCCATGTCGGCCTTGACCTCGACGATGGCGGAGAGCTGGTCGGGCGTCTCGACGAAGCTGAACGCGTCCTCCAGCTCGCGCTGCCACGCGGTGTCGGGGCCGAACGCGTGACCCTTGGTCGCCTGGCGCGCGGCGTACAGCTTGATCAGCTCGGCCGAGATCTCGCGGACGGCCCTGCGCGCCTTCGCCTTGCGCTTGGTCCAGTCGGCGCCGCCCATCTTGTCCAGCGCCGGCGACTCGGAGCCCACGTAGCGGCTCAGCTGGTCGAGCTGGTCCATCGGGACGAACAGTCGGTCGCCGGGATGGCCGCGCTTGCTCGGCGCGTACTCGATGACGAGGTAGTCGCGCGTCGCGCCCTGCACCGTGCGCTGGACCAGCTCGACGAAGCGCCCGACGCCGTGCTGCTCGTGCACCACCGGGTCGCCGGCCTTGAGCTCCAGCGGCTGGATGGTCGCCTTGCGGCGGGCGGGGAGCTTGCGCTCGGCGCGGTCGACGCTCGTCTGGCCGGTCAGCTCCGCGGCGGTGATCACCTCGATCCTCGGCCCGTCGGCGCGCCATCCCGCGAGCGCCGAGGACAGCACGACGGTGACCGATCCCGGCTCCGGGGCCTCCTCCAGCTCGCCCACGGCGGCCCGGATGCCCGCCTCCCCCAGCAGCTCGACGAGGCGCTGCGCGAGGCCGCGTCCCTCGACGGCGAGGACGACGCGCCAGCCGTCGGCGACCCGCGCGGCGATGTGGCGGGTGGCGGCGTCGGTGTCGCCGCGGAAGGACTCCGACGGCGCGACGGCGAGGTTCCGGGAGTGCACGGAGTCGGCGTCGAACTGGGCCTCCGGGGAGTCGTCGCCCACGCCGAACGGCGAGAGCGACCACCAGCCGAGGCCCCTCTCGAGGGCGTGCAGGCGGACGTCGGCGAGGGTCCAGTAGGCGGAGGCGCCGAGGTCGATCGGCGACTGCCCTCCCCCCGCGGCTGCGGCCCAGCTGGCCTCCAGGAACTCCTGGCTGGTCGCGACCAGCTCCGCGGCGCGGGTGCGGATCAGCTCCGGCTGCGAGGCGAGGATCAGCGAGCCCGCCGGCAGCACGTCGACCAGCAGCTCCAGCCCGCCGACCAGCACGGGGATCAGCGCCTCCATGCCCTCCTTCGCGTGCCCCTCGGAGACCGGGCCGAGCAGGTCGGCCAGCTCGGGGTGCTGGGCGGCGAGCCTGCGCGCCCGCGCGCGCACGTCGTCGGTCAGGAGCAGCTCGCGGCACGGCGGCGCGACGACGGCGGTCATCGTCTCGCCCGTCGAGCGCTGGTCCGCGACGGTGAACGTGCGGATCTCGTCGACCTCGTCGCCGAAGAAGTCCACGCGCACGGGGTGCTCCGCCGTGGGCGGGAACACGTCGACGATCCCCCCGCGCACGGCGAACTCGCCGCGCCGCTCGACGAGGTCGACGCGGTTGTACGCGGCGCCCGCGAGGTCGCGGAGCAGGTCGCCCAGCGGGTACTCGCGGCCCACCTCGATGCGCACCGGCGCCATCTCGGAGAGGCCCCTGACCTGGGGCTGGAGCAACGAGCGGACGGGCGCCACGACGACGCGGGGCGCGCCAACATCGTCGTGCCCGGCGAGGCGCCGCAGCACCGCGAGGCGCCGCCCGACGGTGTCCGCGCGCGGCGACAGCCGCTCGTGCGGGAGCGTCTCCCACGCGGGGTAATAGGCGACGGCGTCCTCGCCGAGGAGGTCGCCGAGCTCGGCGGTCAGCTGCTCGGCCTCGCGGTATGTCGACGCGACGAGCAGGACGGTGCGGCCGGACTCCTCCGCGATGGAGGCCACGAGCCGGGGAAAGAACGACGCGACGGTGGTGACGTCGAGGGCGGTGACGCCCCTGCGCCGCGAGTCGGCGAGGGTGGCCGCGAACCCGGGGTCCGTCTCGAGCAGCGCAAGCAGTCCGGGAAATTTCACCCGCTTACCCTACGCCTTCCATCTCCGCCTCTGTCGGCTGCCGGGTTGCTCAGCACCTTAGCGCGGCTGCAAACGTCCGCTTTGGCCCGGCGCCAGGCTTAGCGTGTACGTCAGAGTCACATAGTTGACTCTGACGTTCACAATGACGGGTTCACCGGTCCAGATCGAACGTTTGCAGCCACAATAACCGCTGACCGACGGCGAACGTCTCCCACGGCTTTCCGTTCGGCATTGTTGCCCGGAGACCCGCACCGAGCGAGAGGCGAACGGGCAGCAAACTCAGCTGTTGAAGCGGTTCTGGGTCTCTACGAGGCCGTGGCGGACCAGGAACTCGACGGCGTCCGCGGCGACCGCGGCGTCGACGCGCAGCTCGTCGAGCTGCTTGGGCCTCAGCTTCGCCAACACGTAGTCGGCGGCGGGTTGGCGGCCCTCGGGGCGGCCGATGCCGACGCGGACCCGGTAGAAGTCGCCGGTGCCGAGGTGTCCGCGCATCGATTTCAGGCCGTTGTGGCCGTTGTCGCCGCCGCCGAACTTCAGCCGCAGCCGACCGGGGTCGAGGTCCAGCTCGTCGTGGACGGCGATCACGCGGTCGGCCGGGATCTTGTGGAACGCAGCGACGGCCTTGACCGCCGCGCCGGACTCGTTCATGTACGTCGTCGGCTTCGCGAGGATCAGCTTGATCGCTTCGACACGCGGCACGGCTTCGCTGGCGGCGCGGCTGGGCGAGGGGGGAAGCGTCACCGTCGCCACCTCGGCGCGGAGCCGCGACGCCAGGGAGAACGAGGAGCCGTAGCGGTCCGCGAGGTCCGCTACGGCCCAGAACCCGACGTTGTGCCGGGTGGGGTCGTAGGCCGGGCCCGGATTACCGAGCCCGACCACGAGGAAGGGCTGCTCGCTCACTCAGCCGCTTCGTCGCCCTCGGCCTCGCCGGCCTCGGAAGCCTCGGAGGCCGGGGCCACGACGGAGACGACCAGCAGGTCGGCGTCGCCGGCGGGCTCGACGCCCTCGGGCAGCGCGATGCCGGAGACGAGGATGTGGTCGCCGACGGTGAGGCCCTCGACGGACACGTCGAACTCGGTCGGGATGTCGGTGGCCGGGGCCAGCACGGAGATCGCCATGAGCTCGTGGTTCACGATCGCGCCCTTCTCGGCCTCGCCCACGAAGTTGAGCGACACGTCGACGACGACCTTCTCGCCGGCCTTGACCAGGATGAGGTCGACGTGATCGATCGTCGGGAGGATCGGGTCGCGCTGGATCTGCTTGGGCAGGGCGAGGACCGGCTTCTTCTGACCCTCGAGGCTGATCTCGAGCAGCGCGTTGGCGGTGCGGAGCGCCAGGAAGACCTCCTGGGCCGGCAGCGCCAGGTGCACGGGGTCGGTGCCGTGGCCGTAGAGGACGGCGGGGGTCTGGCCGGCGCGGCGCAGGCGGCGCGCGGCGCCCTTGCCGAACTCGGTGCGGGTCTGGGCGGAAAGCGTGGCGTCAGCGGCCATGTCGGGTGCTCCTCAAGCTAGTCAAAAAGGCGTATGGCGCCGAGCGAGGAGCGGGCTCGTCGATAACGGACCGGAGTCCCTCGCCAGGCAGCCCGCACAGCTTACCCCAGCCG
>DAONOU010000266.1:0-3552 GCA_035409265.1 Arachnia sp.
GGATGCGCGTGAACGGCGACGTCGCCGACGTGAACGTCGCGCAGGCCCTCGACGACCCGGATTCCATCCTTCACTTCTACCGTGCGCTCATCCGGCTGCGCCACGAGGAGCCGGTGGTCGCGCACGGCGACTTCACCATGGAGTTGCGGGAGCACGACCGACTCATCGCCTTCCGCCGTCGATACCGCGGCACGGAGTTGGCGGTGGTGGGCAACATGAGCGACGCCGTCGCGATGATTCCCGACGAGTCGCTGATCGTCGGCGACCTGATCCTCGGAAACACCGACGCGCCGGGTGACGCGCGGGCTCTCGAGCCGTGGGAAGTGCGCGTCTACCGGGTGGCCGCGAAGTGACGAGCTCCCTCGGCTGGGGCATTCTGGGCACCGGTCTCATCGCGGGGATCTTCACCGAGGACCTTCACGGGGCCGGCCTCCGGGTCGCGGCGGTCGGCTCCCGCACCGTCTCGGCGGCGCGGGCCTTCGCCGTGTCCCACGATGTGCCGCGCGCGCACGGCGACTACGCCACGCTGGTCGCCGACCCTGCCGTCGACATCGTGTACGTCGCGACCCCCAACTCCCTCCACCGGGAGCATGCGCTGCTCGCGATCGCGGCCGGCAAACACGTGCTCGTCGAGAAGCCGTTCGCCCTCAACGCGGCACAGGCCCGAGAGGTCGCCGACGCGGCAGCCACGGCAGGGGTCGCGGTGATGGAGGCGATGTGGACGCGCTTCCTCCCGCACATGGGGCGCATTCGCGAGCTCGTGCGCGGAGGAGCGCTGGGGGACGTGCGCGCGGTGCTCGCAGACCACGGCCAGTCGCTGCCGGGCGACCCAACCCACCGAGTCAATGCCGCCAGCCTCGGCGGCGGCGCGCTGCTCGACCTGGGGATCTATCCCCTGGCGTTCGCGATCGACATGCTCGGCCTCCCCGAGCGGGTGCTCGCGCACGCCGCGCCGACAGGGACGGGCGTCGATGGGCAGACCGCCATGATCACCGTTCACGACGGTGGACGGCAGGGGGTCTCCTATTCCGCGCTGGCCACCCGCAGCGCCGTACGCGCAAGCGTCCTCGGCACCGAGGCACGGATCGAGATCGACCCCTGGTGGTACAACGCGACCTCCTTCAGCCTCATCACCCCAGATGATGCGGTAAGAGAGCGCTTCTCTCTGGAGGTCACGGGACGAGGAATGCAGTACGAGGCGATCGAGTTCGAGCGCATCGTCCATGCGGGGCTGCGGGAGAGCCCGCTGCTGCCTCTCGCCGAGACGGTGCAGATCGCGGCAGCCATGGATCAGATCCGTGCCCAGATCGGCGTGCGATTCCCTGGCGAATGAGACCTGGCCCGTGACTGGCCGCGACAGTCCCAGGCCAGGTCAAGGACCCGTCAGCGTTGCTCGCGGGCGATCTGCTCGTGGTGGCGAACGACCTCGCGGACGATGAACGTCACGAACTTCTCCGCCAGCTCGGGGTCCAACTCGGCCTCGATGGCGAGGGCGCGGAGGCGCGCGATCTGCCGCGCCTCGCGGTCGCGATCGGCGGCGGGGAGGCCCGCTCGGGCCTTGAGCTCACCCACGCGCTGCGTGACCTTGAACCGCTCGGCGAGCAGATGGATCAGCGCCGAGTCCATGTTGTCGATGCTGCCGCGCATGCGGCCCAGCTCGGCGCGGGCCTCCTCCGCGGAGATGGTCGCGTCCGACTTCGTGTCTGGCATGCCGAGCTCCCCTGCGCTCAGTGGAGGATCAGGTCGATCCGCTGGAACGACTTGATGTCCGTGTATCCGGTAAGCGCCATCGCCTTGCGGAGGCCGCCCGCCAGGTTCATCGTGCCGTCCGGCACGCGTGAGGGGCCGAGGACGACCTCCTCGAGGGTGCCGACCTGCTCGAAGAAGGAGCGCTCGCCGCGGGGCAGGCGCTGATGCCACGCCTCGCTGCCCCAGTGCCAACCACGGCCGGGAGCCTCGGTGGCGCGGGCCAGCGGGGAGCCGACCATGACGGCGTCCGCGCCGCACGCAATGGCCTTGGCCATGTCGCCCGAGCGGCCCACGGCGCCGTCGGCGATGATGTGGACGTAGCGGCCGCCGCTCTCCTCCAGGTAGTCGCGGCGCGCCTCGGCGACGTTGGCCACCGCTGACGCCATCGGGACCTCGATGCCGAGCACCGACGCCGTCGTGTGCGTGGCGCCGCCGCCGAAGCCGACGAGCACGCCCGCGGCGCCGGCGCGCATCAGGTGCTGCGCGGCGCGGTAGGTGGCGACGCCGCCCACGAGCACCGGCGTGTCGAACCGGTAGATGAACTCCTTGAGGTTCAGCGTGTCCTCTCCGCCCACGTGCTCCGCCGACACCGTCGTGCCGCGGATGACGAAGAAGTCCATGCCCGCCTTCTCGATCACGTCGGCGAACTCCTGCGTGCGCGACGGCGACAGCGAGCCCGCCACCGGCACGCCCGCGGCGCGCAGCTCGGCGACGCGGTCGCGGATCAGCTCGGCCTTGACCGGCTCGGAGTAGATCTCCTGCAGCCGCTTGGTGGCGGTGACCTGGTCGCAGTCCTGCGTCAGCAGCTCGTACTTCGGCTGCGGATCCTCGTAGCGGGTCCACAGGCCCTCGAGGTTCAGCACGCCGAGGCCGCCGAGCTGGCCCATGCGGATGGCCGTCGCGGGCGACATCACCGAGTCCATGGGGGCCGCGACGATCGGCACGTCGAACGTCACGGCGTCGATCCGCCAGCTGAGGTCGACCTCGTCCTCGCCGCGGGTGCGGCGCGTCGGCGCGATGGCGACGTCGTCGAAGCTGTAGGCGTGGCTGGCGCGCTTGCTGCGTCCGAGCTCGTACATGCGGGTTCTCCTAAACGGTGTTAGCGCGACCAGTAGTTCGGTGCTTCGGCGGTCAGCTGGATGTCGTGCGGGTGCGACTCGCGCAGGCCCGCGGCGGTGATGCGGACGAAGCGTCCGCGCTCCTGCAGCTCGGGGATGGTGGCGGCGCCGGAGTAGAACATGGACTGCCGGAGGCCGCCGACGAGCTGGTAGGCGACGGCCGCGAGCGGGCCGCGGTAGGCGACCTGGCCCTCGATGCCCTCGGGGATCAGCTTGTCGTCGGCGGCGACGTCACCCTGGAAGTAGCGGTCCTTGGAGAACGAGGCGTTGCGGCCGCGCGCGGCCATCGCGCCGAGCGAGCCCATGCCGCGGTAGCTCTTGAACTGCTTGCCGTTGATGAACACCAGCTCGCCCGGACTCTCGTCGCAGCCGGCGAGCAGCGAGCCGAGCATGACGGTGTTGGCGCCCGCGACGATCGCCTTGGCGATGTCGCCGGAGTACTGCAGCCCGCCGTCGCCGATCACCGGGACCCCGGCCGGGCGCGCGGCGCGGGCGGCGTCGTAGATGGCGGTGACCTGCGGCACGCCGACGCCGGCGACGACGCGGGTGGTGCAGATGGAGCCGGGGCCGACGCCGACCTTCACGCCGTCGGCTCCCGCCTCGACAAGGGCCTTCGCGCCGGCGTACGTGGCGACGTTGCCGCCGATGATGTCGACGTCCCTGGCCGACGGCTCGGCCTTCAGCC
>DAONOU010000267.1:0-3527 GCA_035409265.1 Arachnia sp.
GCTGCGGGTTCGTCGACGGGACGGACGAGGCGCTCGACGAGGCGGTCGCGCTCGCCGCGGCCAGCGACCTCGCCATCCTCACCGTCGGCGACATCGCCGGGCTGTTCGGCGTCGGCACGTCCGGGGAGGGCTGCGACGTCGTCGACCTCGCCCTGCCGGGGCGCCAGGGCGAGCTGGTCGACCGGGTGCTCGACACGGGCACGCCCACCGTCCTGCTGCTGGTGACCGGGCGCCCGTACGCGCTGGGCGAGTACGCGGCGCGCGCGGCCGCCGTCGTCCAGTCGTTCATGCCCGGGGTCGAGGGCGCCGACGCCATAGCTGCGGTGCTCACCGGCGCGGTCAATCCGTCGGGGCGGCTGCCCATCGCCATCCCCGCGCTGCGCGGCGGCCAACCGGGAACCTACCTGGCGCCCACCCTCGGCTGGGTCTCCGACGGCATCTCCAACCTCGACCCCCGCCCGCTGTACCCGTTCGGGGCGGGGGAGTCGTACACGTCGTTCGCGCTGACGGAGCCCGCGGTCTCCGCGCCGGAGATCCCCGTCGACGGAGCGGTCGAGTACGCGGTCACGGTGACCAACACCGGCGGCCGGGACGGCGCCGAGGTGGTGCAGCTGTACCTGGAGGACCCGTGGGCCGAGGTGGTGCGCCCGCTGAAGCAGCTCGTCGGGTTCGCGAAGGTCGACCTCGCGGCGGGCCAGTCGCGCCGGGTGACGTTCGAGCTCCACGCCGACCGCTTCTCCTTCACCGGCGTCGACGGCCGCCGCATCGTCGAGCCGGGCGAGGTCCTGCTGTCGGCGGGCCACTCGTCCGAGGACAGGCTGCCGGGCCTGAGCGTGAACCTCGTCGGTGAGCGCCGCATCGTCCCCGAGGGCCGCGTCCTGACGACCCCGGTGCGGGTCGAGGCGCCTGCCTGAAAGGATTGACCAGCATCGGGCCCCAACCGGCACGGCTATGCCAATTGGGGCCCGAAGCTGGCAAATCCTCTCGGGCTGCCGAGTAGGGGTCAGGCCGAGAGCGCCTGGAAGGCCTCCTCGGAGGAGTCGCGGAGGAACTGGGCGCAGCGCTCCTGCTCCTCGGCCTCGCCGATCCGGCCCGCGGCGACGCTCAGCGCCCACAGCGCGCGGAGGAAACCGCGGTTGGGCTCGTGCTCCCACGGGATCTGGCCGCTGCCCTTCCAGCCGTTGCGGCGCAGCGCGTCGAGGCCGCGGTGGTAGCCGGTGCGCGCGTAGGCGTAGGCGGCGACGGCGTTGCCGACCCCCTCCTCGGCGAGGCAGGTCTCCGCGAGCAGCGCCCAGCAGAGCGACGACGCCGGGTGCGCGGCCACGACGTCGAGGAAGTGCTCCTTGCCGCGCTCGGCGATCGCCGTCAGCGCGGGGTCCTCCGGCAGGTGCACGACGACGTCGGAGGCAAGGAGATTGGGGTGCGTCTCGCTCATGGCGCTCAGCCTAACGCGACGACGCCGCGGGAGCGACGCGTCACTCGCCGAAACCGGAGGAGACGAACAGCGCGAGCGCCTCGACGGCCTGCTCCGCCTCCGGCCCGGTGGCGCTGAACCGCAGCGTGTCGCCCTTCCGCGCCTGCAGCGAGGCGAGGCCGACGCTGCTCTTCGCCGACACGGGGCCGATGTCACGGCAGCGGACCTTCACGTCGGCGTCGAACTTGCGCGCCTCGGCCACGAGCAGGGCCGCGGGGCGCGGATGCAGGCCGTTCGCGTTGACGACGACGGCCTCGGCCAGCGCCTCGGCGTCGGGGGTGATGTCCGGGACGGGGGGCGCCGGGATCGGCGCGGCCGGGGGCTCCTCCTCGATCCCGATGGCCGCCAGCTTCGGGGCCATGGCGCCGGACGCCTCGCGGGCCACGGAGTCGAGGCTTCCCCCGACCGAGGCCTGGATGACGGCCAGGATGAGGCCCTCGACGAACGGGGCGGGGAGGATGCGGACATCCGCATCCGGCCGCCCGTAGAGCTCGATCCCCAGTTCCGCGCTCATCAGCGCGGAACCGAGGTCGACGAGGATGGCGACGCCGTCGCCCCTGTCCACCTCGGCGATCGCGGCGGCAACCGCGGTCGCGTCGGTGCCGAGCCCGCCGTCGGCCCCCGCGGCGAGCGCCACCGGGGGGCGATCGACGTGCACCATCTGCATGGCGAGCTCGACGGCGGCCTCCGCGAGGGGGGCGCTGTGGGAGACGACGACGATGCCGACGGCCATCAGCCGGCGACCACTTCGACCAGGGCGTCCAGCAGCATGGTGGCCGAGGCCGCCCCGGGGTCGAGGTGGCCCGCGGACCGCTCGCCCAGGTAGCTTGCGCGGCCCTTGCGGGCCACGAGCGGGATGGTCCCGTCGCGGCCGACGACGGCGGCGTCGCGCGCGGCGGCCACCGCCTCGGCCAATGGCGTGCCCGCGGCGACTGCGGCGTCGAGCGCGTCGAGCGCCGGCGCCAGGGCATCGACCATCGTCTTGTCGCCCAGCTCCGTCCTGCCCCGCGCGACGAGCCCGTCGACCCCGGCCCGGAACGCCTTCGCGAACTCCGCCGGGGTCACGGCCGTCACCGCGCCGGTGGCCATGCCGGCGCGCATCAGCAGCGTGCCGTACAGCGGGCCGCTGGTGCCGCCCACCGTGCTGACCAGGGTCATGCCCGCCTTCTTCAGCAGCGCGTCGACGGTGTTGGCGTCGTCGAGCGTCGCCACGACCGCCGCGGTGCCGCGCGCCATGTTGGTGCCGTGGTCGGCGTCGCCGATGGCCGAGTCGAGGTCCGTCAGGTAGGACTTCTGCTCGTCGATGATCTCCGCGTAGCGGCGGAGCCAGGCCGCGAGCTGGTCGAGGGTGAGGTCTGTGGCAGTCACAGGCCCCACCGTAGTCCCGCCGTCACCACGGGTGCGTCCCAGAGTCCAAGGATGTCGTCGTCGGCCTTGAGCAGGGTCAGCGAGCAGCCGGCCATGTCGAGGCTGGTGATGTAGTTGCCGACGAGGTTGCGCGCGATCGTCACGCCCGCGGCGTCCAGCAGCGCGGCGACCTCGCCGTACATCAGGTACAGCTCGATCAGCGGCGTGCCGCCCATGCCGTTGAGCATCGCGATCACCGGGGCGCCGGTGAAGTCGAGGTCGGCCAGGATCGGGTCGACCAGCTGCTTGGCGATGGACGCCGCGCCGCCGATGGGCTCGCGGTGGCGGCCCGGCTCGCCGTGGATGCCGATGCCGATCTCCATCTCGTCCTCGGGGAGGTCGAAGGTGGGCTTGCCCGCGGCGGGCACCGTGCACGACGTCAGGGCCATGCCCATCGAGCGACCGCTGTCGGCCACCTTCTGCGCCAGCTCCTTGACGGCGGAAAGGTCGCGGCCCTCCTCGGCGGCGGCGCCGACGATCTTCTCGAGCAGCACCGTCGTGCCGACGCCGCGGCGCCCGGCGGTCCACGTCGAGTCCTCGACCGCCACGTCGTCGGCGACGACGACCGTCTCCACCTGCACGCCAGCATCCGCGGCCAGCTCGGCGGCCATCTCGAAGTTCATGACGTCGCCGGTGTAGTTCTTGA
>DAONOU010000268.1:0-3507 GCA_035409265.1 Arachnia sp.
GCGCGCGAGCGGCTCGGCGACCTCGCGGACCGCGCGACGCTGGTGCACGCCGTCTACGACGAGCTCGCGGACGTCCTCGCGGACCTCGGCATCGGCTCGGTCCAGGCGATCCTGCTCGACCTCGGCCTCTCGTCGCTGCAGATCGACCGCGCCGAGCGCGGGTTCGCGTATCGGGTCGACGCCCCCCTCGACATGCGCATGAACCAGTCCGCGGGAACGACGGCGGCCGACTTCCTGAACAGCGCCTCGGCCAAGGAGATCTCCCAGGTCCTCTCCTGGTACGGCGAGGAGCGCTTCTCGGACCGCATCGCGCGCGCCGTCGTGGCGGAGCGCGAGCGCGCCCCGTTCACGACCTCGGCGCGCCTCGTCGACGTCATCTCCGGCGCCATCCCCGCCGCCGCGCGGCACACGGGAGGGCACCCGGCCAAGCGCACGTTCCAGGCGCTGCGGATCGAGGTGAACCGCGAGCTCGCCGCCCTGGAGGGCGTGCTGCCCGCGGGCGTCGCCGCGCTCGCCGTCGGCGGGCGGATGGCGGTGCTCAGCTACCACTCGCTGGAGGACCGCCTCGTCAAGCGCACCTTCGCCGCCGGCGCCAGCGACCGCGCGCCCCGGAACCTGCCGGTCGTGCCCGAGAACCTGAAGGCCGAGCTCCGGCTGCTCACCCGCGGCGCGGAGCGGCCGACCGAGGAAGAGACCGCAGCCAACCCCCGGGCCGCGTCCGCGCGGCTCCGGGTGGCGGAACGAGTGAGGGAGGCGGCATGAGCGCCGAAGCCATTTTCGACGAGCGCACCGAGCAGGCGGCCCCGCCGCGGTTGCGCCTCGTGCAGGCCCCCACGGCGACCGTCTCCGCCCTCGGGTTCGTGGGCATCGTCGCGCTCCTGATCGTCGCGGGCCTCGGCGGCGTCATGTTCGTGACCACCTCGGTGGGCGCGCAGTCGCGCGAGCTGACCGCGCTGCGCAACCAGGCGACCCAGCTCGGCTACGAGAGCGCCGCGCTCACCTCCCAGCTGCAGCGCGCCTCCAGCGCCAACGCGCTCGCGCTGCGCGCGACGGAGCTCGGCATGGTGCCGAACCCGTACCCGGCGTTCATCAACCTCGGCGACGGCACCGTCACCGGCGTGCCGACCAAGGTGACCGGCGACGAGCTGCCGTTCCTCCGCGGCCGGCCGATGGCTCCCGCGCCGAACACGATCGTCACCGAGCCCGACCGCCAGGACGTCCCGTGAGCGCGTCCCGCCCCCGGGCCGCGGCGCCGCGGCGGTACAAGCGGACGGTGCGCCTGCCCGTCGGCAGGTCCGCCGTCCGGATCCGGCTCTTCATGGTGGTGATCGGGCTCGTGCTGATCGGCACCTGCGTGCGCGCCGTGCAGCTGCAGGGCCTCGACGCCGACGCCTACGCCGCGGAGGCGGCCAAGAAGATGGCCTCCACGCGCGACCTTCCGGCCGACCGCGGCACCATCTCGGACCGCAACGGGGTCGTGCTCGCGACCACCGAGCCCGCGATGGTCGTCTCGATCGACCCGGAGATCGTGCGCACCAACGGCGCAGACAAGCGCTGGCCGATCGGGCCGAAGAAGCAGGAGGAGATCGACGCGGTCAAGGACGCCGTCGCCGACATCCTCGTGCGCCACCTCGCGGGCAAGCGGGAGGACTACATCAAGGCGATCGAGACGCCGGACACCCGGTACAAGGTCGTCGCCCGCAAGGTGCCGGCCGCGACCTTCAGCGCCATCCAGGCCGACATGAAGCTGGGCATCGACGGCGACGGCAAGCGGCAGTGGTACGGCGTCTACGGCACGCCGGACCCCATCCGCGTCTACCCCAACCGCACCGTCGCCTCCAACGTGATCGGCTTCGTCGACGCCGACGGCGCAGGCATCAGCGGCCTCGAGTACGCGCTCGACGACACGCTCACCGGCACGCCGGGCAAGATGGTCTTCGACGCCTCGACCTACGGCCGCATCCCGCTCGGCACCAACGTCATGACCCCCGCCGTCGACGGGGCCTCCTACACGCTCACCCTCGACTCGGACCTCAACTGGATCGCGGAGCAGTCGCTGGCCGACGGCATGCGCCGCTCCGGCGCGAAGACCGGCATCGTCGTCGTGATGAACCCGAAGAACGGCGAGATCCTGGCGCTGGCCAACGGCCCGAGCTTCGACTCGTCGAACCCGGGCGCCGCGAAGGAGGAGGATCGCGGCAACCGCGCCGTCGCGCAGGCCTACGAGCCCGGCTCGGTGGAGAAGGTGCTGACCATGGCGGCCCTCGCCGACAAGGGCCTCGTCAAGCCCGACGACCACGTCGTCGTCCCGCCGAGCATCCAGTCCGGCGGCCGCGCGGTGAAGGACTCGTTCTCGCACGGCACCATCAACCTGACGGCGCGCGGCGTCGTCGCGCAGTCGTCGAACATCGGCACGATCATGCTGTCGCGCCAGATGGACAAGGCGACGCTGCGCGGCTACCTGGAGTCGTTCGGCCTGGGCGCCAAGACCGGCGCCGGCCTCCCGGGCGAGACCGCGGGGCGCCTGCCCGCCGCCGACATGCCCGACTACACGCGCGACCAGATCTCCTTCGGCCAGGGCCTGAGCGTCAACGCCGTCCAGATGACGGCCGCGGTCTCCGCGGTGGTCAACGGCGGCGTCTACCACCAGCCCAGCATCGTCAAGGCGGCCACCGCCGCCGACGGGACGGCGCTCGAGCTGCCCACCCCGGCGACCCACCGCGTCGTCTCGGAGGAGGCATCGGCCGCGGTCCTCGAGATGATGGAGTCGGTGATCACGCTGAACGAGAAGCGCAAGATCCCCGGCTACCGTACGGCGGGCAAGTCGGGCACCGCGCAGCGCTACGACTCCAAGTGCAAGTGCTACAACGGGTTCACGGCCTCGTTCGTCGGGGTCGCCCCGGTGGAGGACCCGCAGCTGGTCGTCTACGTGATGCTCGACCGGCCTACCAACGGCAACCTCGGCAGCCAGCTCGCGCTCCCGGTCGTCAACAACATCCTCTCGATGGCGCTCCCGCGCTACAACGCGACGCCGTCGCCGTCCGAGGCCCCCGACCTGCCCACCACCTTCGACTGATGGACAGCGCCCTTCGCCCCGCCGGCCAGCCCCCGGTGCCGCTCTCCGCCCTCGTCTCCGGGCTCGGGCTGACCGGCGACACGGGGTCGAGGGCGCTGGTCACCGGCATCACGCTCGACTCGCGCGCCGTCGAACACGGGTGGCTGTACGTCGCGCTGCCCGGCACGCGGGCCCACGGCGCCGAGTTCGCGGGCTCCGCGGTGGCCGCCGGGGCCGCCGCCGTCCTCACCGACGACGAGGGCCGCCGCATCCTCGGGCCCGACCCCGGCGCGCCCGTCGTCGCCGCGGAGGACGCCCGCGCCGCGATGGCGCTCGTGTCCGCGCGGCTGTTCGGCGAGCCCGCCCGGCAGCTCGCGACCCTCGCCGTGACCGGCACCAACGGCAAGACCACCACCGTCGCGCTCCTCCAGGCCGGCCTCGCGGCCGCGGGC
>DAONOU010000269.1:0-3500 GCA_035409265.1 Arachnia sp.
TCCGCGTGGCCCGCGACATGGCCCCCGATTGGGAAGAGGAAGTGCTCTGATGACGAACCACACGCTTTCGATCCTGGTGTCGAACCGTCCCGGCGTTCTCACCCGGATCGCCGCGCTGTTCTCGCGCCGCGGCTTCAACATCGAGTCGCTCGCGGTCGGCCCCACCGAGCGCGAGGAGATCTCCCGCATGACGGTGGTCGCCCAGGTCGAGGACGACGCGGCCCTTGAGCAGATCGTCAAGCAGCTGAACAAGCTCGTCGAGGTCCGCAAGGTCCTGGAGCTGGGCAGCAGCGCCGTGCAGCGCGAGATGGTGCTCGTCAAGGTGCGCGCGGATGCGGCCACCCGCAGCCAGGTCATCGACGTCGTGAGCCTGTTCCGCGGCAAGGCCGTGGACGTGTCGGCGACGACCATCACGATCGAGGCCACCGGCAGCACCGATAAGCTGGCCGCGCTGCTCGAGATGCTCGCGCCGCACGGCATCGTCGAGCTGGTCCAGTCGGGCCAGGTCGCGCTGGGCCGCGGCACCAAGATCCTCGTCGAGAAGAACAGATAACAACACCCGTTCCAAGGAGAACCCACCCATGGCAGAAATGTTCTACGACAACGACGCCGACCTGTCGCTCATCCAGTCGCGCAGCGTTGCCGTCATCGGTTACGGCTCGCAGGGCCACGCGCACGCGCTCAGCCTGCGCGACTCGGGCGTCGATGTCCGCGTCGGGCTGCGCCCCGGCTCCCCGTCCGCGGCGAAGGCCGAGGCCGAGGGCCTGCGCGTCCTCCCCGTCGCCGAGGCGGTCGAGGAGGCCGACCTCATCATGATCCTGGCCCCCGACCAGGTGCAGCGGACCGTCTACGCCAATGACATCGAGCCGCACCTCGCGCCCGGCGACGCGCTGTTCTTCGCGCACGGCTTCAACATCCGCTTCGGCTACATCACCCCGCCCGAGGGCGTGGACGTGTGCATGGTCGCCCCGAAGGGCCCCGGCCACCTGGTGCGCCGCGAGTACGCGAACGGCCGCGGCGTGCCCGCGATCATCGCCGTCGAGGTCGACGCCACCGGTAACGCCTGGCCGCTGGCGCTCAGCTACGCCAAGGCGATCGGCGGCCTGCGCGCCGGCGGCATCAAGACCACCTTCACCGAGGAGACCGAGACCGACCTGTTCGGCGAGCAGGCCGTGCTCTGCGGCGGCGCCTCCGCGCTGGTCCAGGCGGGCTTCGAGACGCTGATCGAGGCCGGCTACCAGCCCGAGGTCGCCTACTTCGAGTGCCTGCACGAGCTGAAGCTGATCGTCGACCTCATGTACGAGGGCGGCATCGCCAAGCAGCGCTGGAGCGTCTCGGACACCGCCGAGTACGGCGACTACGTCTCCGGCCCCCGCGTCGTCGACGCGCGGGTCAAGGAGAACATGAAGGCCGTCCTCACCGACATCCAGACCGGCGCGTTCGCCAAGCGCTTCATCGACGACCAGGACGCCGGCGCTCCCGAGTTCAAGGAGCTCCGCGCGAAGGGCGAGGCGCACCCGATCGAGGCCACCGGCCGCGAGCTGCGCAAGCTGATGAGCTGGGTCGAGACCACCGACACGGACTACGTGGAGGGCTCCGCCGCCCGCTGAGGCGGGTGAGTGCTCGACGGACCGGGGCCTGCGGAGACGCGGGCCCCGGTCTTGTCATTGACTCGTCTGCAGCGCCGCGAGCCGGTGTTGCAGGTCCGCTGTTCGCGGGTGGAGCTCCCGGTAGACGGCGTAGAGCTCGTCGTAGACCCGCTTCGCCTCCGGGTTCGGCTCCACCCTGCGCGCGACGGACGTCCACTCGGCGTCGCGTTCGACGATCCCGCTCGCGACGCCCGCCAGCATCGCGTCGCCATAGCACGCGCCCATGGACTGCTGGGTGATGTCCTGCGCGAGGCCGGTCACGTCGGAGACGATCTGCGGCCACAGGCCTCCCGTGGTGCCGCCGCCGACGGAGAACAGCCGCGTCGGGGTGGTCCCCGCGGCGGCCATCGCGTCGAGGATGTGGCGGGCGGCGTAGGCCGTCCCCTCGAGGCCAACCCCGGCCCCGGCCTCGGCCTCCTTCTGGCCTTCACCTTCTTCGGCCTGGGAGCGGCGCGGGCCTCCGCCCCCGGAGCCGCGATCATCCACTTCTTGGGTGGTATCCACGAGATCTACTTCCCCTACGTGCTGATGAAGCCCCAGCTGCTGATCGCGATGATTCTGGGCGGCATGACGGGCGTCACCACCAACATGGTCTTCGGTTCGGGCCTCCGCGGACCCGCCGCGCCGGGCTCGTTCCTCGCGGTGCTGTTCCAGACCGCCTCGGACTCCTACGTGGGCGTGATCTTGTCCGTGGTGCTGTCGGCGACGGTCACCTTCCTGGTCGCCGCCTTCATCCTCCGGCTCTCGCGCAAGCGCGACCTGGAGAAGGGCGATGCGGGCGACCTGTCCGCGGCCGTCGCCCAGACCCAGGCCAACAAGGGCAAGAAGTCCGACGCGTTGTCCATGCTGGGCGGCGGCGGGACGGCTGCGGTCTCCGGCCCGATCACGTCCATCGTCTTCGCCTGCGATGCGGGCATGGGCTCCAGCGCCATGGGCGCCAGCGTGCTGCGCAAGAAGATCAAGGACGCCGGCTACGACAACGTCACCGTGGTCAACAAGGCGGTGCGCAACCTCGAGGACAACATCGACGTCCTTGTCACGCAGCGTGAACTCGGCGACCGGGCCATCGCCCTCGCGCCGAGCGCCGTCGCGGTGTTCGTGGACAACTTCATGAACTCGCCCCGCTACGACGAGGTGCTCCAGATGGTCGTCGACTCGCACGCCGTCGCGCAGCCTGCCGCCCCTGCTCCGGTCCAGGAGGCCCCGGCGCATTCCGCCGACGCCGGTTCCGAGGTGCTCGCCGCGGAGTCCGTGGTGCTTTCCGGCTCCGCCACCGACGCCGCCTCCGCCATCACGGAGGCCGGCAACCTGTTGGTTGCCGCCGGTGGGGTCGATGCGGCCTACGTCGATGCGATGCACCAGCGCGAGGAGCTGGTGTCCACCTACATGGGCAACTTCCTCGCCATCCCGCACGGCACCAACGAGGCCAAGGACGCGGTGAAGCGTTCCACCATGTCGTTCGTGCGATACCCGGAGGGCATCGACTGGAACGGCAATCCGGTGAAGTTCGTCGTCGGCATCGCGGGGGCGAACAACACCCACCTGGAGATCCTGCAGAGGGTCGCCATCACCTTCAGCAACCTGGAACAGGTCGACAAGCTTGAGAAGGCCGGTTCCGTGCAGGAGATCATCGACATCCTGAAGGAGGCCTGAGCATGTTGGCACTGAGATTCCATTCCCCCGGCGACGTCCGGCTCGAGGACATCCCCGAGCCGGTGTGCGGGGCGGACGAGGTCAAGATCCGCGTCCGCAACTGCTCGACCTGCGGCACCGACGTCAAGATCCGCGCCAACGGGCACGTCAACATCACCCGCGTCACGACGATGGGCCACGAGGTCGCCGGCGAGGTCG
>DAONOU010000270.1:0-3436 GCA_035409265.1 Arachnia sp.
GATGGGGAGGCGTCCGGTGATGGTCATGGAGCCGTGGTGGTCGGGGCGGAGTTTCAGGAACCGTCCGGCCTTCGCACGGCGCTCCTCGCCGGCGAGCCGGTCGGCTTCGGCCTGCTCGGCGCCGACGGGGTCGAGGATCTCGGTCATCCGGGAGGCCAGCGTCCGTAGCTCCTTCGGGCCGAGGGTATCGGTGTAGCCGAGAACGGTGTGCTGCGCGATCTCGAGGTCGTGGCGGGTCAGTGTGTAGGGGAGTTTCTTCAACCCGGCCACGATCGCCTCGGCCTGCGCCAGCGACACGGCGCCTTCTTCCAAAGCTCGGGCAATATGGGGGAAGCGTTCGGCCAGGTCCCAGGACAGCCGCAGGGCTGCCGTGGCCTGCGCGGTCGTCGTGCGTGTCGATGACCGAACCCGGTCGAGAACGACATCGGTGCCGTTCATCCTCGCGTCGTGGATCAGGTGTAGCTTCAGGCCGGCGAGCTGATCCTGGGTCTCTTCCAACACCGCGAACAGGGTGTCGAGTTCGGCGGCGTGATCGCGTGAGCTGTTGGCGCGCGCGGTGTCCCAGGCGGCAGTGATGAACTGCTGTCCCAAGGCCCGCACGTCATCGTTCATACGTACGATTATATGCGAGACTGCAGGCACCCGCCAAGAAAATTTCTCTGCTTATCCCCCCGAATATGATAACGATTAAATAACGCCTGTAGCTTGGCAACCCCTCAGTATGGAGCATGGACGTGGTGAGTTCCAGGCCGGCGGGGCACGTTGTGGATAGCGTGATCAACCAGGGAATTTCTGTGGATAACCGGTGCTCGACATTTCACCTGCCCGTAACCGTCCGTTATCACCAAAGGCCACTTTCGGTGCTTAGCTGGGTGGCAAGAGTAGGAGAGCCTCCGCTGAGGGGCCTCCCAGAGATCGGCCACGAGCCGACGACAGGGCCCGCGCCTCGCGCCGGAGCCCTGACCGCGACAGGCGGTCACACCCAATGATGCGCTCCTGAGGGGGGAATCGTGTCTGCGCCTATTTCCACAACCGATCTCGCGGCCTTCGACGGTCTTGTTCCCGAGTCGCGCCGCGCAAGAAGCAAGAATCCGTACACCCCGGTGATGGTCACGGTGGCCATCGCGGCCACCATCGGAATCCTCGCCTACGCGTGGTTTCTCCTGAACCCCCAGAATCGCGGCGATCTCCTGCCGTGGGGGATGGTGATCTGCGCCGAGGTCATCCTGATCTTTCACGCGCTGATGGCGATGTGGGCGATCTTCGCCGGGCGAAAGGACCCGCGCACGTTCGCGTTCCACGACGCGCAGCGCGCCCTGTACGACCCCGTCGTCAACGAGAACCTCGGGGTGACCGACGATCCCGCCCGGTGGCCGCTGCGCCTGGATGGCGCGCCGGCGAGCGTCGACATCCTGATCACCGTCTACGGCGAGCCGATCGAGGTCATCCGGCGGACGGCCGAGGCCGCGAGGGCCGTGCGCGGGGCCCATCACACCTGGATCCTCGACGACGGCAGGTCCGACGAGGTCCGCGACATGGCGGCCGGCCTGCACATCGGCTACGTGCGGCGGCTCACCAGCCACGGCGCGAAGGCGGGCAACGTCAACAACGCGCTGACCATCGCGAAGGGCGAGTACTTCGTGATCCTGGACGCGGACTTCGTGCCCCGGCCGGAGTTCCTGGAGGAGACCCTCCCGTTCATGGGGGAGCCCACCGTCGCCTTCGTCCAGACGCCCCAGACCTACGGCAACATGAGCAACATCATCTCTCGCGGCGCGGGGTACATGCAGACAATGTTCTACCGGTTCATCCAGCCCGGCCGCGGCGAGTTCAACGCCGCGTTCTGTGTGGGCACCAATGTGCTGTTCCGCAGGGCGGCGGTGCTCGACGTCGGCGGGATCTACACGCAGTCGAAGTCGGAGGACGTCTGGACGTCGCTCCTGCTCCACGAGCGCGGATGGAGGTCGATCTACATCTCCAAGACCCTCGCTGTCGGCGACGCGCCCGACACGATCGAGGCGTACACCAAGCAGCAGCTGCGCTGGGCCACCGGCGGGTTCGAGATCCTGTTCACCCACAACCCGTTCAGCCCCAAGCGGTCGCTGAGCCTCGACCAGCGGCTCATGTACTTCGTGACGGCCACCTTCTACCTGACGGGGATCGCGCCGGGCATCCTGCTCTTCGTGCCCGCACTGGAGGTCTTCCTCGACCTGCACCCGGTCAACCTCCAGGTCTCCACGACGACCTGGTTCGTCTACTACTCGGGCTTCTACGTGCTGCAGATCCTGCTGGCCGCGCTCACGCTCGGCACGTTCCGATGGGAGGTCCTCGTGCTGGCGGCGAACTCGTTCTCGATCTATCTCAAGGCGCTGCGCAATGCCTTCCTCGGGGTGGACACGAAGTGGCACGTCACCGGGGCGACGGACCGGAGGTCGTCGGCGTTCACCTTCATGATCCCCGTGGTGCTGACCTTCGTCTTCCTGCTCGGCACCTCGATCGTGGCGCTCTGGCGCGACGTCGGGCTGGGCACGCTGAACGTCGCCACCTTCTGGTGCGTGGTCAACACGCTCATCCTCGGCGCGTTCATCGCCGTCGGCCTGCGCGAGGGACGCGCGGCCCGCGGAAACGCCGATCCCACCGACGTCGACCTCGCGGACGCCGTCGCCGAAGAGGCGGCCCCCGAGCCGCTCAACCTCGACATCATCCTTACGGCTCGCCAGCGGGTAGGGCTGCTGGCGGAAGGGGAGACATCATGACCTGGTCCATCCGACTCAAGCTCTGGGGCGGCATCCTGGCCGTCGCCGCGCTCGTCTTCGGGCTCGCGCTGCTGTTCAACCAGCGGCAGTCGCAGGTGGCCAGCGTCACCGCCTCGATCGACGCGCCGGCCGCGATCATCGGCTCGTCGTACGGGGGAGTGGTGACCGACCTCTACGTCCGCCAGGGCGAGGCCGTCACCGCCGGCGATGCGCTCTTCACCCTCAACAGCATTCAGCTGCAGCAGGACGTCGGCAACGGGTTGAGGCCCGTGTCCACGGCGGCCTACACGCTCGACCCCGCCTCCGGCACCGTCACCTACAAGGCCGTGTCCACCGGATACGTCGCGTCGATCGACGCCGAGCCCGGCACCTTCCTGGCCAACGGCACGCCGATGGCCCTCGTCGTCGCCGACGGCGAGCGCACCGTCACCGCCCAGTTCGACTTGGAGCCCACCGAGTACGGCAGGGTCGAGCAGGGGGCGGAAGCCCGGATCGTGCTGCCCAACAACCAGACGGTGCTGGGCACGGTCAGGGGCGTCGAGGTCAACACCAGCGGCCAGGGCCACGCGATCACCCGCGTCGCCATCGTCAGCGACGCGCTGACGGAGCCGAGCCTCGCCGCCCTGACAAGGCTGGACACGCCGGTCATGGTGGTCATGGACCTCCGCGACGACGGCTGG
>DAONOU010000271.1:0-3423 GCA_035409265.1 Arachnia sp.
CCGTCCCGGAGGGGGAGACCGAGGACTCCTGGTTCCGCAAGGAGGTGGAGGAGGGGCTCCACCAGCGCTACCCGAACGGCATCTCCGACGAGGTGCGCGACCGTGCCGAGTTTGAGCTGAAGATCATCACGCAGATGGGGTTCTCCGGCTACTTCCTCGTGGTCGCGGACTTCATCAACTGGGCAAAGCGCAACGGCGTCCGGGTCGGCCCCGGCCGCGGATCGGGCGCGGGGTCGATGTGCGCCTACGCGACGCGCATCACCGACCTCGACCCCATCGAGCACGGCCTCCTCTTCGAGAGGTTCCTCAACCCGGAGCGCGTCTCCATGCCCGACTTCGACATCGACTTCGACGATCGCCGCCGCGGCGAGGTGATCACCTACGTCACGGAGAAGTACGGCAAGGAGTACGTGGCGCAGATCATCACCTACGGCTCCATCAAGGCGAAGGCGGCCGTGAAGGACTCCGCGCGCGTCCTCGACATGCCGTTCGCGATCGGGGAGCAGATCACCAAGGCCATGCCGCCGGACGTCATGGGCAAGGGCGTCCCGCTGAGCGAGCTGTTCAACGAGGAGCACAAGCGCTACGCCGAGGGCAACGAGTTCCGCGAGCTGTACCAGTCGAGCCCGGACGTGCGCACCGTCGTCGACACGGCGAAAGGCATCGAGGGGCTGAAGCGCCAGTGGGGCGTGCACGCCGCGGGCGTCATCATGAGCCGCGCGCCGCTGATCGACATCGTCCCGCTCATGAAGCGCGAGGCCGACGGCGCGATCATCACGCAGTTCGACTACCCGGGCTGCGAGTCCCTCGGCCTGATCAAGATGGACTTCCTAGGGCTGCGTAACCTCACGGTGATCGACGACGCGGTGCAGGGCATCAAGCTGAACCAGGGCGTCGACGTCGACCTGGAGACCCTGACCCTCGACGACCCCCAGACGTTCGAGCTGCTGCAGCGCGGCGACACGCTGGGCGTGTTCCAGCTCGACGGCGGACCGATGCGGGCGCTGCTGCGCTCGATGCAGCCCGACTGCTTCGAGGACATCTCCGCCGTCGGCGCGCTCTACCGCCCCGGCCCGATGGGCGCGGACTCGCACAACAAGTACGCGCGCCGTAAGACCGGACGCGAACCCGTCGAGCCCATCCATCCGGACCTCGCGGAGGCGCTGGAGCCGATCCTGGGGGAGACCTACGGCCTGATCGTGTACCAGGAGCAGGTCATGGCCATCGCTCAGCAGCTGGCCGGCTACACCCTCGGCGGCGCCGACATGCTGCGCCGGGCCATGGGCAAGAAGAAGAAGTCCGAGCTGGACGCCCAGTACGAGATCTTCTCCGGCGGGATGTTGGAGCGGGGCTACTCGAAGGGGTCGATCCAGACCCTGTGGGACATCCTGCTTCCCTTCTCCGACTACGCCTTCAACAAGGCCCACTCCGCCGCCTACGGCCTCGTCTCCTACTGGACGGCCTGGCTGAAGGCCAACTACCCCGTCGAGTACATGGCGGCGCTGCTGCAGTCGGTGCGCGACGACAAGGACAAGTCGGCGCTCTACCTCGCCGAGTGCCGTCACATGGGCATCGAGGTGCTGCCGCCCGACGTCAACTCGTCCGACGTGGCGTTCACGCCCGTCGGGGACCACATCCGCTTCGGCCTCGGCGCCGTGCGCAACGTCGGCGACAAGGTGGTCAACGCCTGGATCGACGAGCGCAACAGGCTCGGCCCTGCCGCCGACTTCGGCGATTTCCTCGACAAGGCGCCGCTGCTGATGTGCAACAAGCGCGTCATCGAGTCGCTGATCAAGGCCGGTGCCTTCGACGAGCTCGGTCACGCCCGCCGCGCGCTGATGAGCATCTTCGAGACCGCCGTCGACTCGATCATCGACGTCAAGCGCAACGCGGAGAACGGCCAGGACGGCTTCGACTTCGGGTTCGACGTCGACGGCGACGAGGCGCAGGGCGCGGCCCTGCACGCGCACGTGCCGGAGATGGAGGAGTGGGACCGGCGCACGCGGCTGGCGTTCGAGCGCGAGATGCTCGGCCTCTACGTCTCCGACCACCCGCTCAACGGCCTCGAGCACGTGCTCCAGACCAACAGCGAGCGGCCCATCGTCTCTGCGGTCGCCGAGGACGGGTTCCGCGGCCCGACGAAGCTCTGCGGGCTGGTCACCTCGGTCAACCGGCGCGTCAACAAGGCGGGCAACATCTGGGCGCAGGTGGTGCTGGAGGACCTCACGGGCTCCATCGAAGTGACGGTGTTCCCGCGCGTCTACGATCAGGTCGCCGCCCACCTCGCGCCGGACACCATCGTGGCCGTCGAGGGCGTCGTCGAGTCCGGCGAGGACCGCGGCCGGATGCGCGCGCAGAACGTCGTCGCCCCGCACATGAGCGCGGAGGGCAACGTCGGGCCGCTGGCCCTCACGCTGCCGGCGGTCCGCTGCACGCCGGGCGTCGTCAACCGGCTGAAGGAGATCCTCGCCCAATACCCGGGCGCCGCGGAGGTGCATCTGAACCTGCGCACGGGAGACCAGGTCAAGACGTTCCGGCTGGGCGACGGCTTCCGCGTCGAGCTCACCTCCGCGCTGTTCGCGGACCTCAAGGCCGTGCTCGGTCCGTCCTGCGTGGGTCTCGGGGCCTCATGAGGCGGCCGGTCGTCCTGTACCTGGGAGGTGCCGCCGTGCTCGCCGCCCTCGGGGGGCTGCTGTGGGCCAAGGCGACGCCGATCGCCAGCTACACGGTGCTCGAGGGCCTCGCGGCCTCCATCTCCGAGCGGAGCCAGGCCACGATCGTCGCGGCAGACGCCACGTTCAGCCTGATCACCGGCGTGCTCGGGCTCGTCATCGGCATCGTCGGCTGGCTCGTGCTGTTCCGGCGCGGCTGGTGGGTCGTCGGCGTCCCGGTGCTCGCGGCCCTCGGCGCGTCGGCCATCACCTGGTGGCTGGGCACGATCGTCGGCAACAACGGCTTCGCGGCCCGCATGGCGGAGGCCGCCGTCGGCGACGTCGTCCAGATGGACCTGCAGCTGCGGTCGCTGTCGGCGCTGCTCGTGGGGCCGTTCGCGGCCATCACGCCCATCATGCTGCTCTCGGCCTTCTGGCCGGAGCCGCGCGGTGGGCGCGGGGCGCCCGCGAGGCCCCAAGCCGACTAGAATCTCCCCGTGCTCAGAACCCTTGACCTCTCCGGAGTCGACGGCCCGTATCGTTCCCGGCTGCCCCGCGGCCAGTTCGACGTGGAGGCCGCCGTCGCCATCGTCCGACCCATCGTCGACGACGTCGCCGCCCGCGGCGCCGAGGCCCTGAACGAGTACTCGCATCGCTTCGACGGCGTGGTCCCGCCGTCGCTGCGCGTCCCGCCCGAGGCGCTCTCGGCCGCGGCCGAGAGGCTCGACCCCGAACTCGAGAAGGCGTTCCGCGAGGCGATCCGCCGCCGCCG
>DAONOU010000272.1:0-3410 GCA_035409265.1 Arachnia sp.
CATGCTCGTCCCGAGCGACCTCCGCTGGGGCCTCGTCAGCGCGCAAGGCCTCGTCATGTTCGGGTTGTACCTGCTCGGTGCCGCCTCCGCGATGGCATCGGCGTGGTTCTTCTCCCGCGTACTCGGCCGTTCCCGGACCCGGCTGCCGTTCTACATGGAGATGCCCAGCTACCGGCTGCCGCGGGTGCGGACCGTGCTGATCTCGGTGTGGGACGCCTGCCGCGCGTTCCTCAAGAAGGTCACCTCCATCATCCTGTTGACGACGGTGGTGCTCTGGACGCTGCTGAACCTTCCCCTGCGCGGGGACGCGGAGCTCGCCGCGGCCGGCGTCGACCCCACCGACGACGTGGCCGTCACCGCCTTCGTGCTCGACAACTCCGCGGCCGCCGCCGTCGGCCGCGCCGTCGCCCCTGTGTTCGACCCGCTCGGCTTCGACTGGCGCGTGAACGTCGGCGTGATCTCCTCGCTCGCCGCGCGCGAGGTGTTCGTCTCGACGCTCGGCCAGATGGCGTCGGCCGCCGATCCGGAGGACCCCGCGGAGGCGCTCGCCGCCATGACGCACGGCCCCGGCCCGCACGAGGGCGAGCCCGTCTTCACCCCGCCGACGATCGCGGCCCTGATGGTCTTCTTCGTCTACGCCCTGCAGTGCATGTCGACGCTCGGCGTGATGCGCCGCGAGACGGGCACGTGGAAGTGGCCGTTGATCGCGTTCGGCTACATGAGCGTCGTCGCGTGGCTCGCGGCGTTCCTGGCCCACACCGTCGTCGCGGCGCTGCTGTGAGGCGGTCCATCCACCCCCAGGCCGGGCCCGACGGCGCGGTCCGCTGGGTGACCGACGTCGCCCTCCCCGCCGGCCGGGTCCTCGCCGCGCCCGGGACGCTGGGTCCGCTGCTGGAGTACGGAGTGCTGACGAGGGCCTTCGTCGAGCCTGGCGGAGTGTGGACCTGGCTCGCGCCCGGGCTGTCCTGGACCGACCACGGCCCGCGCATCCGCGACGCCGTGTCGGTCGCCGTCGACCTCGACGGTTGGCGGATCGACGAGGGGGCCGACGACCTGCTCGCGCTGATCGCCCGCGACGTCGTCGACGGCGAGCTCGCGAGCTACATCTCCTCGCACGGGGGCGTCATCACCGTCGACTCGGCGGAAGACGGCGTGCTCACGCTCGACTTCGGCGGCGCCTGCACGGACTGTCCCGCCGCGGGATCGACGCTGCACGAGCGGATCGAGACCGCCGTGCGCGGGCGCTATCCGGGCCTCGCCTCCGTCGCTCGAACCCGGGAGGACCGCAAACCCCGAGGCTGGCTGGGGTGGCCCGGCAGGGGCTCGCGGTAGGGCTTTAGGCATGACTGCTGGGCTGGTTTGAGTGGTACTGTTTTTGGTACGAGAGGGGTCGGCATGAGTATCACGGCAAGCGAGGCGCGCAGGACGCTGTTTCCGCTCATCGAGCAGGTGAACGACGACCGGACGGCGGTTGAGATCACGTCCAAGCGCGGCAACGCGGTGTTGATGTCTGCGGACGACTACGAGGCGTGGCAGGAGACGGCCTACCTGTTCCGGTCGCCAGCCAACGCGCGGCGTCTGCTCGACGCGTATGAGGAGGCGCTTGTCGGCGGCGTTGTCGCGCGCGAACTCGACCGCTCATGAGGCTGGTCTTCACGGCGAAGGGGTGGGAGGACTACCAATCTTGGCAGCGGCTCGATCGCGCGGTCTTGAAGCGGGTGAACCGCTTGATCGATGACTGCCTCCGCGATCCCTTCGGCGGTATCGGCAAGCCCGAAAGGCTCAAGTACGGCGTTCCCGATGCCTACTCCCGCCGGATCACCGAGGAGCACCGCCTCGTCTACCTGGTGCTGGACGACGACCTTGTCATCCTCCTCCAATGCCGCTACCACTACGAGGACCGCTGAGTCTCGGGAGCTTTATCGGTAGTCCCGCACCCCGGGGTACGATGATCGACTCGGCACCGATGGGAGGATGCGATGACGAACGTCGAGTACGGCGACCGGGAGGTCGCGATTTCCAACGAGATCCTGCGCTCGGTCGTGGGCAGCGGCGTGCACGGCATTGCGATTCCGGGCACCGACGACCACGACGAGATGGGTGTCTACATCGAGCCGCCGTCGGTTGCGCTGGGTGTCGAGAAGCACCGGGAGGACTACATCTGGCGCACTCAGCCGGAGGGCGTGCGGAGCGGGCACGGCGACACGGACCTCGTCCTCTACTCGCTGCACAAGTACTTACGCCTCGCGATCAAGGGCAACCCGACGGTGATGCTGCCGCTCTTTGCGCCGACCGAGTCGCTCGAAGCGCAACGTGCCGAACCGCCCGGAGTTGATCGAGAGGTACGGCTGGGACGTGAAGTACGGCAGTCACGCGCTGCGGCTGGCCTATCAGGGCCACGAGATCGCGAGCGAGGGGACGCTGTCGCTTCCGATGCGAGAGCCGCAGCGGGAGCGCGTGTTGGCCGTCAAGCGCGGGGAGGTGCCGCGCGACGAGGTCTCGGCCGAGATCGCCGAGAAGGAGGCCGAGGTGCGTCGGGTCCTCGACGACGGGGCCAGCCCGCTTCCGCCGCATGCGGACCTCGACCGGATCAACGAGTGGGCGATCGACGCGCAGCGCCGCCACTGGGGCTGGGCGTAGCGCGGATCCTGCGATTCTGGTCGCGCGGCGCTTGTCGTGGCGTGTGTGATGCGCTTTGGGTCCCATCAGGCGGCGGTGTCGCGGGTGATGGTCGCGGCCCCGACAGGATTCGCCAGGATCGCGGCCCAACGGGCATGGCCGTGCCCGTTGGGGGCCGATGCTGGCGAATCCTTTCAGTCGGTCGGGGCGGCGCGGGGCGGGCCGACGGTGAGGGCGGCGATTCCCGTCGTGATCGGGACCGCGAGGATCAGGCCGATCGCGGAGGCCAGCGTCCGCACGGCTTCGCCGCCGAACAGCTCGTTGCCCAGGAGGGCGAGGGGCTGGCGCGTCGTGAAGTGCAGCAGGAGCAGCACGGTGAGCGCGGCTCCGGCGTAGGCGAAGACGATGGTGTAGATCGTTGACGCGATGTGGTCGCGGCCGATCCGCATGCCCGCGGCGAAGACCTTCGCCCGCGACCAACCCGGGGCCGCCGCCCGCAGCTCCCACACCGCCGAGGCCTGCGTGATCGTCACGTCGTTGAGCACACCCAACCCGCCGACGATGATGCCCACCATGAGCAGGTCCTGGAAGTTGATCGCGGGCGCGAGCTGGGCGAGGTCGTACTCGTTCTCGTCCGCGAACCCCGACAGGCGTGCGGCGCCGACGGCGAACGCGCCGAGCGCCGTCGTCACCCCCAGGCCGAGCAGCGTGCCGGCGAGCGCCGCCGACGTGCGCAGCGATATCCCGTGCGCCACGTACAAGACGATGAACATGATCACCGTCGACCCCGC
>DAONOU010000273.1:0-3398 GCA_035409265.1 Arachnia sp.
ACTCCGGTCAGCACGATCCTGGCCGATAGCGCCATCGAGCCGACGGTGCTCTCGTGCCACACGTTCAACCGGCTCTTCCCCTTCGATGGCGATACTGGCCCGTCGTCGCGGTTGAGCCACCTCGTGATCTGCCGCACCGATTGCCCGGCGAGGAACCGGTCGGCCATCTCGCGGATGACGGCTGCTTCTTCGGGGATGAGGACGCCGCCGATGCCGTATCCGTACTTCGCCCCGCCGTGCCAGTCACCACGCTCGGCCTTCTGCCGGTTCGCCCGGCGGATGCGGTCGGCTTTATGCCCGGACTCGTAGGAGGCGATCGCGACGAGCTGGCGCGCCATCAGCCTGCCTTCGTGGGTGTTCAGATCGAACCCACCGCCCTTGACCGTCTCGATGCGGATCGGATGCGCCTCCACGAGGTCAATGAGGTCTTCCAGTTCGCGGGGGCGACGGTAGAGGCGATCCACATGCCACGCCACGATCCGCGACGGCCCCAACTTCACCCGCTCCAACAGGTCGAGGTACCCGGGACGCTTCTTCCCCGAATAGGCCGAGATGTCGTTGTCCATGAACACCGCCGGATCGGTAATCCCGAGCCTCCCGCACATCTCAAGGCAGTCCTGACGCTGCCGCTCCACCCCGGCCTCCGCGCCCGTACGATCCTCACTGATGCGCAGGTACACCACCACCTGCTCCATGCTGTTGTTGTCTTCCGTGCCGTCCATGACGACCTCCCTCGTTGCCTGGTAGGTACGCCGGTCAAACCCGACACGTCGACAAGACGACCACGATGGATATCCTCGAGGGCTTCCGACGGCCGAGCTCCGGCGAGGTCAGCGTGCTGGGCGAGGCGCCCATCTCCGCGGGCGAGTCCTGGCGGGCGCGCGTCGGCATCGTGCAGCAGTCCTGGCGCGACCACGCGAAGTGGAGGGTCGAGGAGCTCCTGGACTACCTCGGCTCCTACTACCGCCCCTACGCCACGACCGAGACCGTGCGCCCGTGGCCGACGCGGGAGCTGCTGGACATCGTCGGGCTCGCCGACTCCCGCGACAAGCAGCTGCGCAGGCTCTCCGGCGGCCAGCGCCGTCGACTCGACGTCGCCGTCGGCATCGTCGGGCGCCCCGAGCTCCTGTTCCTGGACGAGCCCACCGCCGGCTTCGATCCCGAGGCGCGGCGCGACTTCCAGGACCTCATCGGCCGCCTGGCCGACGAGGGCGCGACGATCCTGGTCACCACGCACGACCTCGACGAGGCGGAGAAGATCTCGGACCGCATCCTGATCCTCGCCGACGGGCGCATCGTCGCCGACGGCTCGCCGGACCCGGCTGCGATCGCGGATCGGCAGCACCACGGAGATCACCTGGACCGACGAGGTCGGCCGCCACGTCCACGCCGCGGCGGACCCCGCCGAGTTCCTGCGCGCGCACCTCGCGGACCCGGCCGCGCGGATGGACGACCTGGAGGTCCGGAGGTCCACCCTCGAGGACGTGTACCTGAGTCTCGTGAGACGAGTCGAGCAGGGCGAGGAGAGCGAGACGCCCGAGCTGTCCGCGGCCCGCCTGGGTGCGGGGTCGGGCCTGGAGGAGGAGCGATGAGAAACACACTGCGAAGCGCGTGGGTGCAGGCGAGGATCGACCTGCGCACCACGATCCTGACGCCCGAGATCCTCCTCTCCCTCTCGCTGCCGATCGTGCTGCTGGTGATCTCCTGGTTCCTGCGCGACTCGCTGATCGACGAGTCGACGGTGAGCGTCGCGCAGCTCATGGTCCCGTCCATGCTGGGCGCGATGCTCCTGCTCGGCGGCTTCTCGGGCGTCGCCGGCGAGCTGTATCAGGAGCGCGACCAGGGCACGATCCTCCGGATGAAGTGCGTGCCGCGCGGGCTCACGGGCTACCTGACGGGGAAGACCATCTCGACGACCCTCACGACCTTCCTGCTCGTCGGCGTGACCCTCGTGCTCGGCAGCCTCCTCTTCGAGGGGGTCGGCCCCTCCAGCCTGCGCAGCTGGGTGCTGCTCGCCGCGTTCGGGATCCTGGGGATGGCGGCGACGGTGCCGTGGGGAGCCATCGTCGGCGCCGCCATCAAGACCCCCATCGGGCTGATGCTCCCGATCCTCGGCGTGTACGGCCTGTTGATCGTCTCGGGCGTCTTCTTCCCCATCACCGTGTTCCCGGTCTGGGTCCAGGTGATCGTGCAGGCGCTGCCCGCGTACTGGCTCGCGCTGGGCATGCGCGCCGCCCTGCTGCCGGACGCCGCCGCGGTCATCGAGATCGGCGGGTCGTGGCGTCTCGTCGAGACGTTCGCCGTCCTCGGGGTATGGGCCGTCGTCGGCCTGCTGCTCGCGCCGATCGTGCTGCGCCGCATGATCCGCGGCGAGTCCGGTTCCAAGGTGACGGCGGCGCGCGAACGCCTGCTGACCCAGGGCTACTGATGCGGCGTCGGGCTGAGAGACTATCCCGATGAGCGACGTCATCTACAACCGCATCGCCATGCTGCGCATGGAGCGGGGCATCTCGCGTCGCCAACTGGCCGAGGCCCTCGGCGTGCATTACCAGACGGTCGGCTACCTGGAGCGCGGCGAGTACTCGCCGTCGTTGACGCTGGCGCTGCAGCTCGCCGAGTACTTCGAGGTCCCCGTCGAGGTGATCTTCGCCCTGCGCCCCTTCCCGCGCCTGGGCTCCTGACGCGATCCGCGTCGAGAGACGTTGAGCATGATGTGAGGTTCGTGGGCGGACTCAGCGCATCGTCAGCAGACAACGCCGGGAGGGGCAAGACGAACCTCAGATCATGCTCAACGCACTGAGGCGAGGTGGGCGTCCATGATCCGGCGGACGGCGAGGCTGATGTCGCGCCAGTGGGGGTCGACGCGGCCCGCGTCGACCTGGTCGGCGAAGACGTCGAGCTCGTGGATCATCGTGTCGGCGGGGGTGACCGGCGGGGTGTCGACCAGAACCACGGGATCCTGGCCTCGGCGGTGAAGCTCGACCCGGGACGGCTCCGCGACGGCGTTGACGGTCAGGGTGCCCTCCTCGCCGTGGACGGTGGTGGCGCCGACGGCCGACACGATCTTGGAGTAGGCGACGTCGACCAGGAGGCCCTCGTAGCCGAGCTGGATGCTGCCGCCGCCCTCGAACCCGTTGTGAAGCCAGTAGCTGCCGCCGGACTGCGAGGCCGGCGCCGTGCCGAAGCACTCGAGGGCCGCCGACAAGGGGTAGAAGCCGATGTCGACGATGGCGGCGTTGCCGAGCGTCGGGTCGAAGGCGTTGACGTGCTCGCCGGCGAGGAAACGGCCATAGCGCGACGAGTACTGGAGCATCTCGAAGTGGGCGTAGCGGACCGTGCCGATGTCGCCGATGGCGCGCCGGAACTCCCGGAACGCGGGCGTGTGGAGGTGGCGCGCC
>DAONOU010000274.1:0-3379 GCA_035409265.1 Arachnia sp.
CTGGCCCCCGGCGACCTCGTGGTGCTCGCCCGATGACCGCGCCCGTCGTCGAGCTCGGCGCGACGGCCGCCGAGCGGCTGGGCCTCGACCGCGCTGGCGACCGGATCCTGATCGGCGGCCAGTGGTACGGCGTGCTCGGCATCCTGGAGACCGCGGGCCTGGCCGAGGAGCTCGACGCCGCGGCCATCCTGGGCGACCGCTGGGTCCGGGAGCGGTTGGGCGGAGACGGCGAGATCGCCGCAATCTACGTCCGCGCCCGGCCCGGCGAGATCGACGCGGTGCGCGGCATCCTCGCGACGGCGGCCAACCCGGGATCGGCCGTCGCCCAGGTCGGCAAGCTCTCGGACCTCGCGAAGGCCCGCGCCACCACCGACGACGCCCTGACGACGCTCGGCCTGGCGCTGGCGGGGATCGCGCTGCTGGTCGGCGGCGTGGGGATCGCCAACACGATGGTGGTGACGGTGCTGGAGCGGCGCGGCGAGATCGGGTTGCGGCGCGCGCTGGGCGCCCGGCCCGGCCAGGTCGCCGCGCAGTTCGTGGCCGAGGCCATCGCGCTGTCGCTCCTCGGCGGGCTCGCGGGCCTGGCCCTCGGCTCCGCCGCGCTGCGCGCTGTGTGACGCTCGCATTCCCGAATCCGCTGTTGGCTGACAAGCTACGGGTCGGGCGCGGCCATGGGTTAGCGTTTCGGCCAAGCCGCCCGGACCCCCCCGAGACGCAAGACGGATCGGCGTGGGCCTCGACGGCCGACGAGGCCAACAACCCGAGGAATCCCCATGAGCACCGATGCACCGACCGGCGCCCGCGTCCGGCCTCCCCGCGAGGGCCGCAGCAACGGACAGTGGCTCGTCAACGGCCAGGAGCCGCTGAACCCCAACGAGGTCTTCAAGGCCGCCGACAACGGCCTGAACGTCCGCGAGCGGATCGAGTCCGTCTACGCCCACGAAGGATTCGCCTCGATCCCCGCCGACGACCTGCACGGCCGGATGCGCTGGTGGGGCCTCTACACGCAGCGCAAGCAGGGCATCGACGGCGGCCGCACGGGCGACCTGTCGGCCGACGAGCTCTCGGACGAGTACTTCATGATGCGCGTGCGCCTCGACGGCGGCTCACTGACGCTGGAGCAGCTCCGCGTCGTCGCGCAGATCAGTGTCGAGTTCGCCCGCGACACCGCCGACATCTCGGACCGGCAGAACATCCAGCTGCACTGGATCCGGGTCGAGGACGTGCCGGAGATCTGGCGCCGCCTCGAGGCCGTCGGCCTGCAGACCACCGAGGCCTGCGGCGACACCCCGCGCGTCATCCTCGGCTCTCCCGTCGCCGGGATCGCCGCCGAGGAGATCATCGATCCCACCCCGCAGATCCGCGAGATCGTCGAGGCCTACATCGGCGACCCGGAGATCTCGAACCTGCCGCGCAAGTTCAAGTCGGCCATCACCGGGCACCCGAGCCTCGACGTCGTCCACGAGATCAACGACATCTCGCTCGTCGGCGTCGTCCACCCGGAGCTGGGCGCCGGCTACGACCTGTGGGTCGGCGGCGGCCTCTCGACCGCCCCGCGGCTGGCGGAGCGCCTCGGCGCCTTCGTCGCGCCCGAGCGGGCGGCCGACGTCTGGTACGGCGTCGTGCGGATCTTCCGCGACTACGGCTACCGCCGCCTGCGCAACAAGGCCCGCCTGAAATTCCTGCTCGCCGAGTGGGGCCCCGCGAAGTTCCGCCAGGTGCTGCAGGACGAGTACCTCGGCTACGAGCTTCCCGACGGCCCCGCCGCCGTCGCCGCGGGCGGCCACGCCGACCACGTGGGCGTGCACGAGCAGAAGGACGGGCGCAAGTACGTCGGGCTCGCCCCGGTCGTCGGGCGCTCCTCCGGAACCAAGCTGCTCGCGCTGGCCGACGCCGCCGAGGCCGCCGGAAGCGACCTGATCCGGCTCACCGCGCACCAGAAGCTCGTCGTCCTGAACGTGGACCCGGACAAGGTCGACGGCCTGCTGACCGCCGCAGAGGAGATCGGGCTCACCGCCTTCCCCGGCCTCTTCCGCCGCCACACCATGGCCTGCACCGGCATCGAGTACTGCAAGCTGGCGTTCGTCGACACCAAGGACACGGCAACGGCCGCCGTCGCCACCCTCGACAACCGGCTGGCCGACCTCGGCCTCGACGTGCCGATCGCGCTCAACGTCAACGGCTGCCCCAACAGCTGCGCGCGCATCCAGACCGCCGACATCGGGCTCAAGGGCCAGATCGCCAGGAACCCCGACGGCACGGACGAGTTCGCGTTCCAGGTGCACCTCGGCGGCGGGCTGGCTTCGGCCGATCGCGAGGAGGCGGGCCTCGGCCGCACGCTGCGCGGGCTGAAGATCACCGCCGACGAGATGCCCGAGTACGTCGAGCGGGTCACCCGCCGGTTCGCCGCGGACCGCGACGCGGGCGAGTCGTTCGCGCATTGGGCGCACCGCGCCGAGGACGAGGCGCTCAGGTGAGCGTCGACGCCGCCACCCTCGGCACGGTGCCCGCGCCGCACGGCCCGGGCCGGAGCCGCTCGGCCGCCGAGCTGGAGGCGATAGCGCGCGAGGCCTCCGTCCGCTTCGCCGACGCGACCGCCGACGAGGTGCTGGCCTGGGCCTCCGAGACCTTCGGTGACGCGCTGGCCGTCGCCTGCTCGATGGCCGGCGACACCGTCGTCCCCCACCTGGCCGCGAAGCATCGCCCCGGCGTCGACGTGTTGTTCCTCCAGACGGGCTACCACTTCCCCGAGACCATCGGGGTCCGCGACGCGCTCCCCCTCTCGGCGGAGGTCACGATCGTCGAGGTGCTGCCCGTGCAGTCGGTGGCGGAGCAGGACGCGACGTTCGGCGCGAGGCTGCACGACCGCGACGCCTCGCAGTGCTGCGCGCTGCGCAAGGTGGAGCCAATCAACCGCGAGCTGGCCAGCTACGAGGCGTGGGTGACGGGGCTGCGCCGCGAGGACTCCCCGCTGCGCGCCGACACCCCGCTCGTCGAGTGGGACAGCGCCCACCAGATGGTCAAGCTCAACCCGATCGCCGCCTGGGGCTTCGACGACGTGCTCGACTACGCCGTCGACAACGGCGTCCCCGTGAACCCGCTGCTCAGCCAGGGGTACCCGTCGATCGGCTGCGCCCCCTGCACCCGCCCCGTCGCTCCAGGAGAGGACCCGCGCGCGGGCCGCTGGGCGGGGCTCGCGAAGTCCGAGTGCGGCCTGCACGTCACCGACACCCATCCCGAGGAGGAACCCTTGAGCCTCGACATCGACCTGACCCTGGCGGGCGGCGGCATCTCCCTCACCCCGGAGGGATCGCCCACCCCGGATCGGCAGCTCAGCCACCTGCGCGAGCTGGAGGCCGAGGGCATCCACATCATCCGC
>DAONOU010000275.1:0-3371 GCA_035409265.1 Arachnia sp.
TCGTGGACACGACGACGCGCGGCCGATCCCCGGCGCGGCGGCCCGCGATGGCCCTGTCCTGTTCCCGCGCGCCGACCTTCCCGTGCAGCTCGAGGACCTCCGCGGCGATCCGCCCGCGGAGCTGTTCAGCGACCACCCGCACCTCGCGCGCGCCGGGCAGGAAGGCCAGGACGTCGCCGTCGCCGGGCCGATCCTCGACGGCCAGGACGGTGGTATCGACCACATGCCGGAGGAAGTCCCGGGAGACGCCGCGCGCGTCCGTCGGTTGCGGTCCGGGCGCGAACCTCGCCTCCAGAGGGTGCGGCACCGCGGGCACACCGACCACGGGCGCGGCGGACTTCCCGCCCAGCAGCCGAGCGAGGCCCGCGGCGTCGGCGGTGGCTGACATCGCGACGACGGCGAGGTCGTCGCGCAGCTCGCGCACCTCGCCCAGCAGGCCGACCAGGAGGTCGGTGTCGAGCCCGCGCTCGTGTACCTCGTCGAGGATCACCGCGCCCACACCGTCGAGGCTCGGATCCCGCAGCAGCCGACGCAGCAGCACCCCGGGCGTCACCATCTCGACGCACGCGGCCCTGCCGACGACGCGCTCGCCGCGCACCGTGAAGCCGACGACATCGCCCACGGCGGTCCCGGTCAGGTGGGCGAGGCGCCGCGCCGCCGCCCGGGCGGCAACCCGTCGCGGCTGCGTGACGACGACCCTGCCCTCCACGACGCCCGCGACGACGGCGAGCGCCAGCGTCGTCTTGCCGGTGCCGGGAGGGGACTCGACGACGGCAACCCGACTCCCCGAGACGGCCCGGGCAAGGGCGGACGCGGCCGCGGCGAAGGGCAGGCCGCACCCGTCGGCGGCCAGCTCGGAGAGCGACATCACCGCTAGCGGAGGCCCGAGGTCGTCAGGCCCTGAACCAGGTAGCGCTGTAGGAAGAGGAACACCACGAGCATGGGCGCGACGGCGATGAGCGTGCCCATGAACAGCTCGGGGTAGCGCACGCCCTGGCTTGTCATGAACTGGCTGAGGGCCACCTGAACGGTGCGGGTGGCGTCGCGGCCGATCAGCGACGGCCAGAGGAACGCGTTCCAGCTGCCGATGAGCACGATGGTGCCGACGGCGGCGATGATGCCCTGGGAGTTCGGCGCGACGACGCGCCAGAAGACGCCCCACTGGTTGCAGCCGTCGATCAGGGCGGCGTCCTCCAACTCGGTGGGGAAGTCGAGGAAGAACTGCCGGAACAGGTAGGTGGCGAACGCCGAGAACATGCCGGGGATGACGAGCCCGCGGAAGCTGTCGATCCAGCCCAGCTGCGCGGTGATGATGAACATCGGCACGAAGGTCGTCGCGGCGGGGACCATCAGCGTGAACACCGTGACACCCAGCAGCACGCGGGCGAGGCGGTGCGTGTAGCGGGCCAGCGCATAGCCGGCCATCAGGCTGACGAACACGGTCCCGCCGGTCTGCAGCGTGGCCATGATCGCGGAGTTGAGCAGGGCGCGTCCGATGCCGATCGAGTCGTTGGCCAGTAGCGAGTTCAGGTTGTCGAGGCCGACCCTGTCCGGAAGCCAATGCCAGCGCGGCGCGGTGATCAGCTCGCGGCTGGAGAAGGCGTTGCGGACGATGAGGTAGAGCGGGAGCAGGAAGAAGAGCGCGAGCGCCGAGAGCAGCCCGTAGCGCAGCCCCGTGACGAGCCGAGACGTCTTCATCGCGCCTTCCTCTCGCCGCGGTTCAACACCCAGTTCTGAGTGACGCCGAAGACGACGATCAGCGCGGTCAGGATCATCGTGCCCGCGCCGCCGATCCCGAGGTCCTGCTGGCCGCCGCCCAGGGCGATCAGGTACAGGTGCACGAGCGGCGGGCGCCCGTACGGCGGGAAGGAGCCGATCGAGCCCAGCATGTTGTAGAACTCGTCGAAGGCCTGGAAGGCGTTGATCAGGAGCAGCATGATCACGGCGGCGGAGGCGGCCTTCAGCTGGGGCAGCGTGATCCAGCGCAGCAGCCGCCAGCCGGATGCGCCGTCGAGCGCGGCGGCCTCGTAGGTCTCCTGCGGGATCTTGTTGAGGCCCGCGATGAGCAGGATCATGTAGAACCCCACCTGGAGCCACAGGCGCACGCTGACCAGCGCGATCCAGTACAGGTTGTTGCCGCCGCCCAGCCAGTTGACGGGATCGACGCCGAAGTTCCGCAGGAACGAGTTGATCATGCCGAAGCGCGCCCCGGAGAAGAACCCGAAGCGCCAGATGATGGCCGCGATCACGTAGGAGACCGCCGTCGGGATGAAGAACACCGAGCGGAAGAACGCCTGGCCCCACTTCAACCCGTTGAGCAGCAGCGCGAGGCCCAGCGAGCACACATATGTGAGCGGCACGATGAAGACCGCGAACACCACGAACACGATCAGCGAGTCGCGGAACAGCCGGTCGTTCAGGAGGTAGCGGTAGTTGTCCCAGCCCACGAAGCGCGTGGGCGTCACGGTGTTGCGGGCCTCGAAGAACGAGAGGTACGCGCTCCAGACGATGGGGATGTAGACGAAGAGCAGCAGGCCGACGATGAACGGCGCGACGAACGCGAGGAACCACAGGTTTCGGCCCTGCGGTCCGCGGAGCCGACGCCACAGCCCCGACCGAGTGGCCGGGGCTGTGGGCGTCGTCGGTGCTGCCGACATAGGTGGTGACTCAGCCCTTGAGCTTGGCCAGCTCGGTCTCGGCGACCTTCGCGACCGCCTCGAACTCCTTCTTGGGGTCCTTGCCGTCCTTGATCACGTTGCTGATCGCGGCGCCGTAGGCCTGGCCCAGCGCGCTCGACCACATGATGTCGTTGGTGAACCCGTTCTCGGCGACGAACCTCGCCGCATCGGCGCCGGGACCGTCGGCGAGCTTCGTCGCCCGGGGCACAAGGGCGACCTTCGCCGGGATGTGGGTGCCGAAGGCGTCGGAGAACTCGACCTGCTTGTCCTCCTGCTCGATCCACAGCCACTTGACGAAATCCTTGGCGGCGTCGACGTTGGAGCCCTTCGCCGCGACGCAGGAGCCGAAGGCACCGAACGGCACGGCCGGGCGGCCCTTGGCGCCGATGGCCGGGAAGGCCAGCACGCCGACGTCGTCGCCGTGGGCGACCTTGATGTCCGGCAGCGACCACAGGCCGCCCCACTGGAACGCGGCCTCCCCGTTGATGAAGGCGTCCCCGGAGTACCACTCGGCCGATGCCGCCTCGACGACGGCGCCCGACTTGAGGAAGTCGCGGTAGGAGGTCAGCGCGTTGTAGAAGTCGTCGTTCAGGAACGCGAGAGCGCTGCGGTCCTCGGTCAGCTGCTCGTTGCCGGAGGCCCAGATGAAGATGGTGCCCAGCACGCCGATGCCGCCGTCGTTGCCCGCGAAGA
>DAONOU010000276.1:0-3364 GCA_035409265.1 Arachnia sp.
GCGGCGGCGAGGGCGCGGCCAACATCAAGAGCCACCACAACGTCGGCGGACTGCCCGACGACCTGCAGTTCACGCTCATCGAGCCGCTGCGCCAGATGTTCAAGGACGAGGTGCGCGCAGTCGGCCTGCAGCTCGGCCTTCCGGAGGAGATGGTCTGGCGGCACCCGTTCCCCGGCCCGGGGCTTGCCATCCGCATCGTCGGCGAGGTGACCGAGGACAGGCTGGTGACGCTGCGCCGGGCCGACGCCATCGCCCGCGAGGAGCTGGCCCACGCCAAGCTGGAGCGCGAGATCTGGCAGTTCCCCGTTGTGCTGCTCGCCGACGTCCGCTCGGTCGGCGTCCAGGGCGACGGCCGCACCTACGGCCACCCGATCGTGCTGCGCCCGGTGACCTCCGACGACGCCATGACCGCCGACTGGGCCCGCCTGCCCTATGAGCTGCTGGAGAAGATCTCCAACCGCATCACCAACGAGTGCAGGGACATCAACCGCGTGACGCTGGACATCACGAGCAAGCCCCCGGGCACCATCGAATGGGAGTGATCCCCGCAGACGGAAACGACCCCGCCACCGGCGGGGTCGTTTCGTTGTGGGACTAGAAGGAGCCGCCCTGGGGGCCGTTCTTCCTGTCGTCGTACCACTGGCGGGCCTTGGTGAAGCCCTCCTCGGCGACGGTGCCGCCGTCGGACTCGCGGGGGATCACCAGCCAGAGGATGACGTAGATCAGCACGCCGCCGCCGCCGAAGACGGCGAGCAGCGCGAACGCGATCCGGATGATGGTGGGGTCGACGTTGAGCGAGCGGGCGATGCCGGAGGCGACGCCTGCGATCATGCCGTTGCGGCTACGGGTGAGGCTCATGATTATCTCTTTCCTTTCGGTGGGCGAACGCGGCTGAGGAGGAGCCCGAGCCCGCCGGCCGCGATCAGGATGGCGGCGAGGATCGGTTGGACGAAGGGGGAACTGAGGGAGGGGGCGAAGAGGCACACGACGCCGAAGCCGACGGCGGACAGCCCGAGCGCGATCGCGCCCACGTCCAGCGAGGGGCGGCTCACGGCTCCCTCACCACCAGACGCACGTTGGAGGCGGTGGCGTCGACGATCAGGGTGACGTCGAAGGGCTTCGCGTCGTCCGGCCACGCGTCGACGGTGACGTCCGCCAGTCGCGAGGTCGTGCGCAGGTCCTCGACCGGCCCAGGGAGCAGAACCTCGACGTCGGAGGCGACGGCCTTGATCTCCACCGCGTCGACCTTCGTGGTGTCGATGGTGGTCAGGTCGATCGTCTTCTCGCCAGCGATCACCGAGTAGGTGACCGCGTCCGGCGAGGGCAGCAGCGGGCCGGCGGCCTGCGTGGCCAGCCAGCCGCTCATCGCGAGCGGCACGGTCACGGCCACGAGGATCAGCCGGGGAAGCCTGCGGCCCCGGGCGAGCAACGCGTAACCGAGCACGAGCGCCCCGCCCGCGATCGTGACGGCCGCGAGCGACACCATCGGGGTCACGCCCAGCGCGAGGGAGAGCACCGCGCCGACGGCCCCCATCGCCCCGAGGATCAGCAGGCCCGCGAGCCAAGCCGGGCGGGGCTTGCGGCCCTCGACCGGGGCGGGCTCGGAGTACAGATCGACGGTGGGGAGCGGCCGCGCAGGCTCCGCCGCCGATCGCGCGGCCGACGCCATGCGGGTGCGCCACCTCCCGATCAGCAGCTCGTCATCCTCGGTGTCATCGACGGCGTCCTCGGCCTGCGGGACCGCTCCGGGCTTCCTCCGGCGCAGCCACGCCCACACGACGAGGGCGAGGACACCCGCGGCCCAGGGCAGCGGCATGACCTGCCCGATGGAGACCATCACGAGGATCACGGTGACGACGACGGCGGCCTTCTGCGCGAGAGACGACCAGGTCGTGAACGTCGGGAGGACGGAGTCGATGGGGCGGGTGCCGGACGGGCCGCGGGTCAGGACGGTGCCCCAGGCATAGAGTCCGATGCCGAGGCCGCCGCTCAGGATGAGGACGATGAGTGCGACGCGCACGAGGACGGGGTCGACGCCGATCCGCTCGGCGATCGCGCGGCACAGCCCGGAGCCGAGGCCCGAGGCGTCGCGACGGGTCAGGCCGCGGAGGCTCGGGTCGAGCCACGCCAGGTCGAGTTCGGGTGCCATGCGTCCCATCTTGGCGCCTCGCGCCAAGTCCATCCATCAGGTGACGCCCTGAACGCCCCCTGGGATGTCGCCCGTGGGCTGGCCCCGGGTTCCCCGGCATGTCAGGCTGGGGCCATGAGCCAACTCCCCGTCGCGCCCGACGCGCCCGCCCGCGCGCCCTTGAGGCGCGCCGACGACGGCGCCATGATCGCCGGCGTGGCTCAGGGATTGGCGGCACACCTGGGGCTCAGCCCCAACACCGTCCGGCTCGCGTTCGTGATCCTGGCGCTCTTCTCTGGGGCGGGAGCGCTCGCGTACGGCGTGTTGTGGGTGCTCGTCCCGCGGGCCACCGGCCCGGCGCTCCCCGCGGGGCTCGAGACGGCGACGAGGCGCGGGATGCGCCCGGCCGCCGCGCGCCCGGCCAGGCCCGACGACGGCGTCCTGATCGCGGGCGCGGTGATCGCCGTCGGCCTGCTGTGGCTGTTCGTCTCGGGCGGCGCGCTGCCGTCGCGGCTGTTCTGGCCCGCGGTGATCGGCGGCGCGGGCGTGGTCACCATCTGGCTCCAGGTCGACGAGCACGTCGCGATGCGCGACGACGCCCGCCGCGGCCTTTGGCAGCGGATCACCCGCGGCGGCGGCACGATGAGCGTGCTGCGCCTCGTCGGCGGCCTCGTCCTCGTCGGCCTCGGCGTGAGCTGGATCCTCGCCACGCAGATCGGGCTCACCCAGCTTCCCGGAGTCCTCGGTGCCTCCGGCGTGCTGCTCGCCGGCGTCATCGTGGTCGCCGCCCCGTGGCTGTACCAGCAGCGCGCGCGGGTGCGGCAGGCCGATGCCGCCCGCCTGCGCGAGGCAGCCCGCGCCGACATGGCGGCCCACCTCCACGACTCCGTGCTCCAGACCCTCGCCCTCATCCAGCGCCAGGCCGACGACCCCGCCGCCGTCGCGCAGTTGGCCCGCAAGCAGGAGCGGGAGCTGCGCACGTGGCTGTACGGCGAGACCGCCCGCGCCGCGTCGCTGAGGTCGGCCCTGCGGGAGATCGTCGTCGACGTCGAGGGCCGCTTCCCGGTGGACGTCGAGCTCGTGTGCGTGGGCGACGCGGACGTGGACTCCCGCGTCGAGGCGCTCGTCCGGGCCGTCGGTGAGGCTGTGACCAACGCCGCGAAGCACTCCGGCGCGCCGCGGATCGACGTGTACGCGGAGGCCGAGGAGGGCCACGTGGAGGTGTTCGTGCGCGAC